>JASLKK010000019.1 GCA_030747595.1 Acidimicrobiales bacterium
CCGACAACGTCTTCGTCAGCGACGATCGTCTGGGCAGCCGCCTGGCCACCATCAGCGCTGCAAAGGTCGTCCAGACCAGTACCAATGGTCACGTCGTGGCCACCAATGGGGCCGTAGTCGGCAACAGCCAACTCGACGCCACGCTGGTTCGGGACGCCCAGGAACGCCACATCGCCGGAAATGGCGTTCAGCGAACGAATCTGGATTTCCTCGCCGTCACCGACATGGACCTCGCCGAGGCTTCCATCACCCAGGTGGTCGGCAACCGTGCCGACCTCTTCCTGAGCTGGCGCAGCCGTCGTAGCCGGCGCAGCCGTCGTAGCCGGCGCAGCAGTCGTCGCCGGAGCAGCAGTCGCAGCCGGAGCAGCAGTCGTCGCCGAAGCCGAACTACTACCAGACGAAGCACTGTCCGCGCTATCGGACCCACAGGCACCAGCAAGCAGCGTGAATGCCGCCACCAGTGCCATCAACCAACGCGTTCGCGTTCTCATAAACCAATCCCTCCAGATGTGGATGTCATCGTCACGGTTCGTTGTGACACGCGCCACTGCCGACCGAGGCTCCGGACCGTAGGACAGTCCCACCCCCGACCGCTAGCCAAGGGACCCGATTGTCATCTATTCGTCGGATTTCCTCTTAGGCGTGGTTGTTTCCTCTGAAGGGAGACTGGGCATTCGAGGGTTCCCTCCACACCCGGGCTCCTAACCTCTACGGGGTGGCAGGCGACGACTTCGGGGAACGACCACCCGTGGACGACCACGGCCTAGTGGTCCGTGACCATCCGGCCCCGCTGCCCGAGGGCCCAGCCACCACCGCCGAGGCCCTGACGGCCGGGGTGCGGGACCATCCCCACCGAGAGGCACTGATCCACGGAGACCCCCTTGATGGAGGGGAGGCGCTCACCTACGCCGAACTGGATGCCCGGGTGGCTGCGGCAGCCGGAGGCCTGACAGCCCTGGGCATCAGGCCCGGCGACCGGGTGGCCTGCTCGCTCCCCAACCGGATCGCCCTCGTCGAGGCCTTTCTGGCTACCCAACGACTGGGGGCCGTCTGGTTGGGCATCAACACCAATCTGACAACCGACGAGGTGTCATGGACGCTCGACGACTCCGAGGTCAACCTGCTGGTGACCACCGATAACCGGGCGGACAGCCTCCGGGGACCCGCTCTCGACAGGCGCTCTGCCGACCGGCACCTCCTCGTGGTCGACCCGACCAACGGATCTGGATCGTGGGCCGATTTGGTTGACGCCGGACACCCGGCGCCCACCATCGACATCGACCCGCAGGCCCCAGCGGCCATCGCCTACACATCGGGTACCACTGGTCGACCCAAGGGCGCTGTGCACTCCCAGCACAACCTGCTGTGGCCCGGCATCTCGAGTCGACGGTCCTACCCGTCCGTTCCTGGCGAGCGCCACGGCACCGCGCTGGCCTTGACCATCCTCAACATGCTGGTGCTCGGTCCCCTGTGGGCCTACCTCCGTGGCACGACCGCCGTGCTGGTGGAACGCACCGACGCCGTGGGTTTCGCTGCCGAGGTCCGAACCCAGCGGATCAATCGGGTCACCCTGGTGCCGGCCATCGCCCATGACCTGGTGGCCCACCCCGACGTCCACCGGAACGACCTGACCACCCTCACCCAGACAATCATCGGCGCCGGGCATTCCCCGCCCGTCCTCCGCGACGCCTGGGAGGCCAAGTTCGGCACCCGGGCCATTGTCGGCTACGGCCTGACCGAGGCCCCGACCGGCGTCACCCGTGAACACGTCAGCCGACCCATGCGACCCGACGGCGCGGGCTACCCGCTCGAACCCGTGCGGGTGGTGATCGTCGACGACGAGGACCAGTCCCTGCCCGACGGTGACACCGGCGAGATCTGTCTCGCCCCTGTGACCCACGGCCCGTGGGCCGGGGTGTGGACACCCATGCTGGGTTACCTCGGTCGGCCCGACGCCACCGCCGAGGCCCTACGAGGCGGCGTCCTCCACACCGGCGACCTGGGTTTCCTCGACGAACACGGACAACTGGTCATCCGGGGCCGACGCACCGAGATGATCCTGCGGGGCGGAGCCAACGTGTACCCGGCCGAGATCGAACGGGTAGTGCTCGACCACCCGGGGGTTCGCGAGGTGGCCGTGCTGGGCCTCGTTGACGATCGGCTCGGCGAGGTGGTAGCCGCCGGCCTGGTGGCCGAGCCCGGGCCATGGGCCGACGGCGACCCGGACCTCCTGGTCGACGACGTCCGGTCGTTCTGCCAGGAACGCCTGGCCCGCTACAAGGTGCCCGACCAGATGCTGGTGCTGGACAGGTTCCCTCGCAACACCATGGGAAAGGTGATCAAGGGTGATCTGGCACCCGCCTTCGAATAGTGGCTAACTGCTGAGGGGCACGACAGCGTCGTGGCCCATGACGAGACCCACCGGGTCACCGACGCTCACACCATGTATCGACTCGTCGACCGGCACCCGGACCTCGAGGCGGCCGACCCGAACGTGAGCCACCATCCGACCGGAGCGGCGGGACGTCGCCACCACGACGGCCGACACGCCCTCGCCGGGGGTGCCGACCGACAGGCTGTCGGATCGCAGCAACACGATGCCGGGTCCCGACCCCAGGCGCCCAAGGGCACACGCGCCAGCATCGTCCAACCCGATCAGGTTCTCGTGACCCAGACAACGGGCAGCGTGCACGGTGCCCGGGTCGTTCCAGACCTCGTCGGGAGTGCCGATCCGGTCGATCCGTCCGGCACCCAGCACGGCAATCCGGTCAGCCAGGGCGAACGCCTCGTCGCGGTCATGGGTGACATGCAACGCCGCCAGACCCAACCGTCGAAGCAGCACGCCCAGTTCGGCGGTCAGACGTTCTCGTAGCGACCGGTCTAGCGAGCCGAGGGGCTCGTCGAGCATCAGCAACCGCGGTGCAGCGGCCAACGAACGGGCCAGAGCCACCCTCTGGGCCTCACCGCCCGACAACGTGTCGACCCGCCGACCCTCGAATCCTTCGAGACCGACCAGGGTCAACGAACGGGCCACGCGGTGGGCCCGCGCCTCGGTGGCCAGGCCAGCCACCCGGAGACCGAACGCCACGTTGCCGGCCACGTCCCGGTGCCCGAACAGGGCGTGGTCCTGGAACACCAGACCGAACCCCCGCTGGTGGGTCGGCACATCGGTCAGGTCCTCGCCATCCCACAAAACCCGGCCGGCCAACGGTTGTTCGAGGCCGGCGACTGCCCGCAGCAGGGTGCTCTTGCCGCAGCCCGACGGGCCGAGGAGCACCACCACCTCACCTCGCGCCACCATCAGGTCCACTCCGGACAGCACCGACTCCCCGTCAAACGCCATCGACAGGGCCTCTATCTCAAGACCGGACGCCGGGGATTCACCGGGACGAGCGCCCCCCGATCGGCCGGTCACAGGTCTCCCCGCACGGTGCCCCGTCGGCCCCATCCCTCGATGGCCAGCACCGAGAGCGCTGTGACCAGCATCAGCACCACGGCCAACGCCATTGCCTGGCCACGCAGGGCGTCGCCCGGCTGGGACAACAGCCGGAACAGGACCAACGGCGCGGTCAGACGGTCGGGATGCCGAGGCAGGAAGGAAGTGGCGCCGAACTCGCCCAGCGAGACGGCGAACGAGAACCCGGCCCCCACGGCCAGCGCCCGGGCAGCGATCGGCATGTCAATCTCACGTCGCACCCTGGCCGGAGCGGCACCCAAGGTGGCCGCCGCCTCGCGCAGGCGCACGTCGATGCCCCGCAGGGTGGGCACCACCACCCGCATCACGAACGGCACACCGATCAGGGCGTGGGCCACCGGCACGAGCCAGCGCGACGATCGGAAGTCCAGTGGCGGCTCACTCAGGGCGATGAGCATGCCGAAGCCCACGGTCACCGCCGAGGCGCCCAGCGGCAGCATCATCCCCAGGTCGAAGGCGCGGGCCGCGGTCCGTCGCCCGTGCACCACAACTACCGAGGCCAGTCCGCCGACCACCACGGCCAAGCCGGCGGCCAGCACGGCGAACACCAGCGAGTTGCGTAACGCCCCGAGCGCAGAGACAGGAAGCAGGGAGAGACGATCGGCCAGGGCGCCGTAATGGTCCAGCGTGAAGCCTCCCCATCCGCCACCGCTCCGACCGCGGGTTAGTGAGCGCTCGACCAGCACGGCGATCGGGAGCCCAAGGACCACGCCCAGCAGGGCGAGATTGGCAGCCAACAACCGACCCGACGCCCTTGGGGGCGGCACCCGTCGCACCACCCGCTGGGCCACAGCCCTCCGACGCTGCAGGCGGTTGGTGACCATCACCATGGCCACCACGGCGGCCAGTTGTACCAAGGCCAGCGCGGTGGCTGAGGCCAGGTCTCCCCGGAACACCGCGTGGCGCCAAATCTCGGTCTCCAGCGTGGCCCGGGTGGGACCGCCTAGCACCAGCACCACACCGAACGACGTGAAGCAGAACAGGAACACGATCGCCGACGCAGCGGCCACCGCTGGCCACAACCGCGGCCATGTCACCCACCGGAAGGCCTGAGCAGGCGACGCCCCCAGCACCCGGGCCTGCTCGGCAACCCTGGGATCCAGCCCCTCCCAGAAGGTACCGACCGTTCGCAGGACGACGGCCACGTTGAAGAACACGTGGGCGGCCAGGATCGCCCCGGCCGTCCGGGTCAGGCGCAACGGTCCGTCATTCAGCCCGAGGCGCTCGAACAGGGCCAGGAACGCCCCACCCACCACCACGGTGGGTAGCACGAACGGCACGGTGGCCGCAGCGCGAAGCAACGACCGTCCCCGGAACCGCCGCCGGGCCAGCAGGTGGGCACCGGGCAGAGCTACGGCCACGGTCAGCACCGTGGAGGCCACGGCCTGCCACAAGGTGAACCAGGCCACGCCCCGGAACGACGACCGTCCCGGCAACTCGACCAGCCGTCTCAAGCCTTCGGCCCCCAGCCCCCGGACAAGGATCGACCCGACCGGATACAGGAAGAAGATGCCCAGGAAGGCCGCTGGGACTACGACAGCCAGCGCGGCGAGCGCCCTTCGCAAAGGGATCACCGAAGGACGATCTCTGTCCAGCGTTCGGACCAGTCGTTGCGATGGGCCTCGATGTCAGCGGGATCCAACTCGTGTGGATCGTCGGCCAGTTCAACGAAGTCCACGAAGGTTGGCGGCAGTTCGGCGGTGGCTAGGGCCGGGAAGACGAACATGTTCAGCGGGATTTCCTCCTGGAAGGTCGGCGAGAGGAGGAAGTCGACTAGCAGCTCGGCGGCAACCCGGTGATTGGTGCCAGCCAGGATCCCTGCGAACTCGATCTGGCGGAAGCAGGTGTCGGTGACCACGCCGGTGGGCGGCGTGTCGATCGGTGGATCAGCGTAGATGACCTCGGCTGGGGGACTCGAGGCATAGCTGACAACGATCGGACGATCGCCGCCGCCCGCTACGAACTCGCCGTAGTAGGCATCTTCCCAGCTCGCGGTCACCACCACACCGTTGTCGCGTAGCGCCGCCCAGTAGTCCTCCCAGCCGTCGCCGTACTCGGCAATGGTGGCTAGAAGGAAGGCCAGACCGGGCGACGACGTCTCCGGGTTCTGCACGACCAGTAGGTCGGCGTACGCCGGGTCGGCCAGGTCGTCAAGCGAGGTCGGAGCGGCCAGATCGTCGCCGAACCAGTCGATCCAGTAGTTGACGCAGACGTCGCCGAAGTCGACCGGGGTGACCCGGTGCGAGGCATCGAGTTGGAGTTCATCAGGCACGCCGGACAGTGCCGACGACTCGTAGGACTCGAACAGGTCGGCGTCCAGCGCCCGCTGTAGGAAGGTGTTGTCAACGCCGAACATGACATCGCCCAGCGGATCGCCGACCGTCAGGATGGCCGAGGAGACCATCTGGCCCGTATCACCGGCCGTCTGGAGGACGACCTGGATGCCGGTGGCCTCGGTAAAGGCGGCCAACGTTCCCTCCGACACCCAGAACGAGTCATGGGCAATGAGGGTGACCAGCCCCGTCGGAGCGGTGTTGGCCGGTGCCTCGACGACGACTGGCCCACCGGAGGTGATGGGAACGGTGGTGGAGGCGCCGTCGCCCCCACAGGAGGTGGCTCCGATGAGAACCGTCGCGGCAAGGCCGACCGCCGAGTACACGGATCGGGATCGCAACATGGGATCTCCCTTCGCCGGCATTATCCGGAGCAGGTTCAGGTCGGGTCGACAGTGCCCCCGTTGGAACAACGGCCACTGCCCTCTCAGCCCGGCACAAGGCCCGAGCTCCCCGGTCGATTGTCGACGGTGAGGCTAGCCCCGGGCCGCCGATCCCCTGATCACGCGAGGTCGACGGTCGCCACGGCCCGGATATCGGCCGATGAGGCCCCCAGGTGGATTCGGTGGATACCCGAATCGACCACCCAGCCGGCCTCGGTCCGTCGCTCCGCACCGGCCCCGGCGGCGACCGGGGCCGCATCGGCCAGGTCGGCGTACGACGGGTCGCCCGGATCCCAGTAGGTGAAGGCCCGATGGTCCAGAACCAGCTCGACCTCCCGCTCCTCGCCCGGCTCCAGTCTGACCTTGGCCAGGCCCCGGAGCTCGCGTGCCGGTCGGGACAGGCGGGGGGCGTCACACCCCACGTAGGCCTGCACCACCTCCGAACCCGCCCGGTCGCCCACGTTGCGCACAGCCACGGTTACCACCACCGGGCGGCCCGTCTCCAGATCAGCCACCGTGTCGGGGGCATCCACCGTTGGTGTCCCCCACTCAAACCGGGTATAGGACAGCCCGTGTCCGAAAGGGAAGGCCACGTCAATGTCACGGGCCTCGTACCACCGGTAGCCGGTGAACAACCCCTCGGTGTAGACAACCCGTCCGTTCTCACCCGGGTAGTGGAGATAGGCCGGCGTGTCGGCCAGGCGGTGGGGCACGGTGGTCGGGAGACGCCCCGACGGCTCGTCGTCACCCACCAGGACGTCGACCAGCGCATCGGCCATTTCCTGGCCGCCGAACCATGTGGCCAGCACGGCCGGTGCGTTCTCGGCCCAGTCGCTGGTCACCACCGAACCGGCGTTGACCACCACCACGGTGCGCGGGTTGGCAGCGCATACCCGACGGATCAGCTCGGGCTGGTCGCCGGGCAGGTCCATCGACTCACGGTCGCGCCCCTCGGTCTCCCAGTCCAGATTGGTGCCCACCACCAGAACCACGACGTCGGCGTCGCCCGCCGCGGCGACCGCCCGGTCCATGAGGTCGTCGGCCACCGGGGTCCGCAGGCCTAGCTTCACCCCTCCCAGGAAGGCCGCACCCTCGGCGGTCCACTCGATGACGACGTCTACCGGTTGACCCGCGGCCAGCATCACCGCAGCAGTCCGCTCGGCGCTTCCGAAACCGAAGAACTCGTCGCCGGGGCCCATGGGATCGTCCACGCCGTCGATCACCACCACACCGTCGACCAGCAGGCGGGCCCGCCCACTCTGCACGAGGGCCAGCACATGTTCGCCGTCGACCACCGGCGTGAACCGGGTGGTGGCCCGGAACGAGCACTCCCGCAGGTCGGTGACTCCCGGGGCGGCATCGAAGTGCAGGATTCGTCCATCCCGGAACGTCCTGGTGCCGACCACCGGTCCGGATCGGTCCATGGTGTCGAAGTACTCGACGTCGAAACCCCGCTCTCCACCAGCCGTGGCCGTGGCCCGGCCGCCCAGCGGTTGGGCCGAGCGTTCGGTGATCGCCCCCAACTCGTGGACGACCTCCATCCGATCGCCGAGGCGATCCACGATGGCGTCCAGCGGTGCCGTCATGTGCTGGGCCACCAGGGCGGCCGATCCGCCTCCCATGATCATGGCCGTGGCCGCGTTGGGGCCGATGACGGCCAGACGGTCTATCCCCGACGGGTCCAGCGGCAGTAGGGCTCCGACTGTCGGGTCGTCTCCCACCGGTTCATTTCTCAGCAGCACGAACCCCTCAGCGGCCGCCCGACGGACCAGCGTCCGATGCGTCGGCTCGTCCAGTTCCCGTTCCGGTCGGTCGTGGGGTTCGCCCACCGCACCGGTGCGCTGCATGAGCCGCAATAGGCGTCGAACCGCGTCGTCGATCGTGGCCTCGGCAACCTCGCCGGACGTCACGGCCTTCACCAGGCGCTCCCCGTACCAACGGGGTGGTCCGGGCATCTCCAGATCCAAACCAGCCGACGCCGAGGCGGCCGTCGACTTTGCGCCGAACCAGTCTGATACCACGATCCCGTCGAAGTCCCATTCGCCGCGCAACACCGTGGTCAGGAGGTGATGGTGCTCCGCTGCGTACGTCCCGTTGATCCGGTTGTAGGACGACATCACGCCCCACGCCCCTCCCTCGGTGACCGCCATCTCGAAGGGACGTAACGACACCTCCCGCAGAGTCCGGTCGTCGACCTCCGACGAGATGGTGGTCCGCTCAAACTCGGAATCGTTGGCCACGAAGTGCTTGACCGTGGTGGCCACCCCGCCGCTCTGCACGCCGCGGATGTAACCAGAGGCGATCTTCCCGGTCAGCACCGGATCTTCGGACATGCACTCAAAGCTCCGCCCGCCCAGCGGCGTGCGGTGCAGGTTCACCGTGGGGGCCAGTAGCACGTGGCTGCCCCGGGCCCGCGTCTCGGCGGCCAGTGCACCACCCAACTCCTCGACCAGGTCGGGGTTCCAAGTAGCACCCAGTGCCGTGCCGCACGGGATGCACAGCGCTGGAATGCCGGTGCCCAGCAGGCCGGTGCCCCGGGCCCCCGCCGGCCCGTCGCACACCTTCAGCGCTGGGAGGCCGAGGCGCTCCACCGGGCGCACCGACCACAGGTCGCGCCCCGACATGAGGTCGACCTTCTCATCCAGCGTCAGATCGGCCAGCACGCCCTCGATCCAGACCGGTCCGTCATCAGCCGATCCGTGGTTCGACGATCCGTCGTTCGGCACCTGGTGCTCCATGGTGGGTTCCTCCCTGCCGGAATCTTCTTCCCTGGTGGGATCGTCCCCCACCGGAGCCGTCCACGCCTGTTCGGGTCGACAGCAAAAATCTGACACTCCGTCAGGAAACGGCGGATACCGAGGGTTAGCCTCGTCGCATGTACGACCTCCTGATCCACGGCGGCACCGTGGTGGACGGCACTGGTGCCCCGGGGACCCGGGCCGATGTGGCGGTTACCGACGGCCGAATCAGCGCCATTGGCGATCTCACCGAATCTGACGGCTCGCTCCCCGAGGCCGCCGAGGTCCACAACGCCACCGGCCGCATCGTGTGCCCAGGCTTCGTCGACCCCCACACCCACTACGACGCCCAGTTGTTCTGGGACCCCTACGCCACGCCATCGAGCCAGCACGGCATCACCAGCATGGTCATGGGCAACTGTGGCTTCACCATCGCCCCGATCGGTGACCAGTCCGACGCCGACTACCTCGCCGCCATGCTCGTCAAGGTAGAAGGCATGTCGCCGGCCGCCTTGGCCGAGGGCCTCGACTGGAACTGGCGGACGTTCGGCGAGTTCCTCGACCGCTTCGAGGGAAACCTCGGGGTGAACGTGGCCGGCATGGTCGGCCACAGCGCCATCCGGCGCACCGTTATGAAGGACGACGCCACCAGCCGCGAGGCCACCCCCGCCGAGATCGACGCCATGAAGGCCCTGCTCGCCGACTCACTTGCCGCCGGGGGCCTTGGATTCTCGACCAGCCGGTCGTTCACCCACAGCGACGGTGACGGCCTGCCGGTGCCATCACGGACCGCAGCGGCCGACGAGGTCGAGGCCCTGTGTGCCGTAGTGGCCGACCATCCCGGCACCACACTGGAATGGGTGGCCGACGGCTGCATGAACGGTTTCCGCGAGGACGAGGTCGACCTCATGACCCGGATGTCACTCGCCGCCCGACGACCCGTCAACTGGAACGTCCTGACCATCGACGCCGCCCGACCCGACGACTACCGAAACCAGCTCCGGGCATGCGACGAGGTGGCCGAGGCCGGCGGTAAAGCCATGGCCCTGACCATGCCGGTCCTCGTGGGTATGAACATGCACTTCCACACGTTCTGCGCCCTCTACTCGCTGCCCGACTGGAGCGAGGTCATGAACCTCCCCCACGACGAGAAGGTGGCCGCCCTGTCGGACCCCGACACCCGCCGCCACCTCGAGACCCGGGCCGCCTCTCCCGACGCCGGCGTGTTCTCCCGCCTCACCGGCTGGGGCCGCTACCGCATCGGCGATACCTACTCCGAGCCCAACGAGGGCCTCAAGGGTCGCCTCATCGGCGACGTCGCCCGCGAGCGGGGGCAGCGCGACTTCTACACGCTGCTCGACGTCGTGTTGGCCGATGACCTTCGCACCGTGCTGTGGCCCGGGCCCACCGACGACGACCCGGCCAGCTGGATCATGCGTCAGACCGCCTGGGACCATGACCACGTGATGATCGGCGGCTCGGACGCCGGCGCCCACCTCGACCGTATGGCCGGTGCCAGCTACACCACCCAGTGGCTGGCCGACTGCATTCGCGGCCAGGGCCTGGCCACCGTCGAGGGCGCCATTGCCCACATGACCGACGTGCCAGCCCGCTTCTTCGGCCTCGTCGAGCGGGGTCGCCTCACCGAGGGCTGGCACGCCGACGTGGTCGTCTTCGATCCCGAGACGGTCGGAGCCGGCGAGTTCCACCTGAAGCACGACCTACCCGGAAACAGCCCCCGCCTGTACGCCGATGCGTTCGGCATCGAGCGGGTCTACGTCAACGGCACGTGCACCATCGTCGACGGCCAACCCGCCGGTGGTCTTCCGGGCGTCGTGCTCCGTTCGGGCACCGACACCGAGACAGTCAGGATTCCCGCCGACCACTGACGGTCCCCGGTGGCCGATCCGGTCACCGGCTACCAGGAACCGAGCCCCTCAGCCTGGGTTGATCGGTCCTGATTGACCGGACCAGGCTGACCGGCTCACCCGATCAGGGGCGAGGGGTTCCGTAGGATCGGCGGCCATGGACTTCCCCGACCGCCGCGTCCCCTGGTTCGAAGCGGTCTCGTTGCTGGTTCCACTGGTCGCCGTACTGGTCCCACTGGCCCGCATGCTGGGCACGGGCGCCACCACCATGGAGGAGGGCACCGTCCTCGTCGTGGCGTCCGGGATCCTCGACGGTCGACTACCCCATGCCGACGTGTCGTACCTCTATGCCCCAGGCAGCGTCTGGACGGTGGCGGGCGCCTTCTCGGTGTTCGGCACCTCGGTGGTCGTCGAGCGCCTGGTCGGCCTCGGCTACCGCCTCCTCTTGCTGTGGGGCATCCACCGACTGGCCCGCCGCTGGGGACTGTCGACCGCGGCATGCACCACGCTGGCCACCTGGGCCGTGTTGGCCCCGTTCGGCCTCATTGCCTACCCGTGGGTGGCCGGCCTCGGCCTACTGGCTGCCGGTACCGCACTGGTGCTGGACGGCGAGGACCGCCGCACCGCAGCGGTAGGCGCCAGCCTGTGCGGACTCGCCGCGTTCCATCAGGTCGTGCTGGCCCCCGCCGTACTGCTCGTGGTGGTTCCCGCATTCCTTTCGGCCACCGACGAACGCCGGGCCCGCCTGGGCACCGGTCTGGTGGCTGGCCTCTTCCCCTTCCTCCTCCACATGGTGCTGGTCGGACCCCGCGTCATGTTCGAGGGCATGGTGCTCGACCCGGTGGTGCGGCTCCGGGCCGGACGACGCCTACCGCTGCCTCCGGATCCGAATGACAGCGGCGACTTCTTCGCCCGCCTCGACGACCTGGTGCGTGGCCCGTCGCGTTTCCCGGGCCTGGACCGACCCGCCCAGATCACCGCTCTGTTCTGGCTCCTGCTGGCCTCCACGGTGGTCCTCTTGGTGATGGCGTGGCGCTGGCGGGGCTCGGCCCGGTCACGCCTGACCACCATGGCGGTGGTCGGCGCGGCGCTCGTCCCCATGGTGTTGCAGCGGCCCAGCCCCAACCACCTCAAGTTCGTCGGAGCGTGGACGGTGGCCGTCGGCGTGGTGGCCATCGCCGAACCACTGGGAGCCCTGCTGGGTCGCCTCCCTGGGCGCTTCTCGGGTATGCGCCTCGGCCGTTCGGCCCGCCACCTGGCCCCACCGATCGCTCTGGCCGCCATCCTGGGCGGACTGGCCCTGCTAGCCCCCCACCACATCGGCCGCTTCACCATCGACGCCTTCACTGACCGACCTCTGGATGGTTCCACGGCGACCGTGGTCCACGACGGCCGCACCCTGCCTGTGGGCCGGGGGTCGGGGGCCGAGGCGGTGGCCGATGAGATCGACCGACTGGTGGGCCTCGTCGATGCGCTGACCCGTCCCGGCGATCGGTTGTTCGTCGGTCCCGCGGACCTGACCCGGACCAACTACAGCGACACCTCCCTCTACTTCCTGCTCCCCGACCTGGTGCCGGCCAGCCGCCACATCGAGATGAACCCCGGTCTGGCCAACCGTCAAGGGAGTGGGCTGGCCGCCGACCTGGCCGCCGCCGACGTACTGGTCCTCACCGACCGCTTCGACGGCTGGTCCGAACCCAACGCCTCGGTGTTTCCCGGCGACCCGGCACCCGCCGCAGTGGTTGCCGACCGTTTCTGCGACGTCGGCGGTACCGCTACGTGGCGGGTCCTCACCCCGTGTGGATTGCCGGGTGTCGACCCGGCCGACCGATAGCGTCAGCGCCGCATGGCCGCCGACGGGGCACGCCCTCGCTTCTCCTACATCCCGGGCCTCGACGGCATCCGGGGCATCTGGGTCGTCATCGGCCCGCTGCTGTACCACGCCGCCACCGACACGGTCACCGGCGGCATCCTGGGCATCGACCTGTTCTTCACACTGTCCAGTTACCTGATCATCTCCATCGCCCTGAACGAGTTCGAGTCCACGGGTCACATCGACCTGAAGGCTTACGCCGGTAGGCGGGCCCGCCGGCTGCTCCCAGCCCTGTTCGTGGCCCTCGGGCTGCTCACCATCTACCTGGTACTCGTCGTCCCACCGGGCGAGTTCGCCCGTTGGACCGGGGCGATCTTCTCGACGCTGACCTACAGCGCCAACTGGTACGAGATCTTCTCCGACGTCTCGTATTTCGAGGACTTCCAGCACTCCCCGCTTCGCCACGTGTGGTCGTTCTCGATCGAAGAGCAGTTCTACATCTTCGCCCCGCTGTACCTCACCGCCGTCCTGGTCCTGTTCAAGCGACGAGCCAACCTGGCCCTGCTGGTCACCATGATCGCCGGCACGGCGGCCTCCACCTGGTGGATGGGCCACCTCTATCCGGGGCACGGAGACCCGTCACGGGTGTACTACGGCACCGACACCCGGGCTCACTCCCTGTTCGCCGGGATCATCCTCGCCGTGGCCGTCCGGATGTACGGACCGGTGCGAAGCCGGGCCGGCCAGCTGGCCTGGGTGGCCAGCGCGTACGCGGCGACCATCTTCTTCACGTGGGCCATCTTCGAGATCTCCGAGCGGGATGCCTGGATGTTTGAGCACGGCGGCTTCCTCCTGGTAGCAGGCATCTCGTGTTTGATGATCTACGGGGTGGCCCAGCCCGGTGAAGCGCCGTGGCACCGCGGCCTTCCCCCCTTCCTGTCAGCCGACGACGCCCCGTGGGCCGGCCGCCTCGCGTGTGGCGCCCTCTACGCCGGCCTGTTCACCGCCGGTTGGGCGGTGGTCAGCGTGGCCCGGGGCAACACGGCGTTCGACCATTGGCCATACCTCCTTGGCGTGGGCGTCGGCTGGTTCTGGTACGGGGCGGCGCGAGCCCAGGTCGGCCCGCTGCACTGGTTCCTGGAGTCGACGCTCATCCGCTGGGTGGGGAAGATCAGCTACGGGCTCTATCTGTACCACTGGCCGATCTACCTGCTGGTCACACCGGCCCGCGCCGGACGCCTCATACCCGGGGTGGCCGTCGTGGAAGGCAACAACCTGGTCTGGATACACCTGGCCATCACCTTCGGCACGGCGGCAGCCAGCTTCTACCTCGTCGAGCAGCCGGTCATGAAGCGTCGTTTCCCGTTCGTGAACCGGAAGATGACCGCTGTAAGCGGCACGGCGGCCGGCGCCACGGCCGTGGTGCTCATCCTCATCGGCCTCCTGTGGGTTAACACCCGTCCGGCCGAGGGCGGCGCCTTCGCCCCGTCGACCAGCCCGTGTGTCGAACAGGGACTGCTCCCGCCGCCGAGCGACGGCCAGCTCCGGGTGCTGGTGGTGGGTGACTCGGTCGCCCTCCAGATCGGCGAGGCCCTCTGCGGCTGGGCCCTCGAACACCCGGGCCGCATGGTGGTCCTCAACGAGTCCCATTTGGGTTGCGTGGTCGGTCGCCACGGCCTGAAGCGGATTCCCGAGGGGGACGAGGGTCCGGTGGGCGAGATCTGCTCGGCGTGGAACGAGTCGGTGCCCACCCACGTGATGCTCGACTCCGAGGTGGTCTCGTGGCCTTCGGCCGTGGCCGCCTTCCAACCCGACGTGGTGCTTGGCCATGTCACGGCGTGGGACGTCACCGACCGGTTGGTGCCGTCACTGGGCGACGAATGGGTATGGGTCGGGGTTCCGGCCTACGACGACTACATCTCCGCCGAGTACCGCTTGGGCAGCGAGGTGCTCGGAGCCGCGGGCGCCCACGTGTACTGGCTGGAGGGCGCCCACATCCGCCGCGAGATTCGACCCCAGAACCACCCGGACCGAATCGACGGGCTAAACGACCTAGTCCGTTCGGCCACCGCTGATCTCGACTTCGTGACCTTGGTGCCCTACCGGGAGTTCACTGGGCTGAACGGCACAGCGCGCGAACGCGAGATCCGCGACGACGGGGTGCACCTGTCGGAAACCGGCATGGCCCAGGTGGCCGAATGGCTCACCTCTGACGTGTTTGACGAGACCCGCGAGGTCGTCACCGACTGACGGGACGGCCGGTCCCCGGTCGCTCTGGACCGGGTTTCGTCAATCAGGAACGCTCGCTCCACCAAACGTCGAGGCGGGCCTCCATCTCTGACTGTTCCATTTCTCCCTCGGACCGCTTGAGGGCCAGTAGGAAGGCCAGCGCCTCACCGATCTCGCGCCCTGGCCCGATGCCCAGGTGTGCCATCACCGCCGCGCCGTCCATGCCTGGCCGCTCGGCGGCCACCCGTGCCTGTTCGGCCAGTTCGGCGATCCGGAACTCCAGGTCGTCCATGAGGGCCTGGATGCCGGCCGCCCTGGCCTTGTTGCGGGTCGTGCAGTCACAGCGGATGAGGTGGTTGAGTCGCCCCAGCAATGGACCGGCATCGCGGGCGTAGCGTCGGACCGCGGCATCCGACCAGCCGTCGGCGTAGCCCTTGAAGCGGCCCGAGAGCCGAACCATCTCAGCCACCTCGTCGATCACCAGTTCGGAATATCCCATGGCGGCGAGACGGCGACGAGCCATACGGGCCCCCACCACCTCGTGGTGACGGAAGGTCACCCCGCCATGTTCGAAGCTGCGAGTCCGCGGCTTTGCAATGTCGTGAAACAACGCGGCGAGGCGCACGGTGAGATCGGGCTCGGTCTTGGCCACCACGGCGATGGTGTGGCTGAGGACGTCCTTGTGCCGATGGATGGGATCCTGCTCCATTCGGAGGGCCGCCAACTCGGGCACCAGGTCGTCCATCTCGCCCGAGTCCACCGAGGCCCAGAGACCGGGCACGCAATCGTCCTCCAGCAGGATGGCGCTGAGGCGCTCCCCGGTGGACGGGTCCACAGCGAACCCGTCGCTGGACGCGTCCTGTCTGGCCGTCTCAGTCATGGAACGAGTCTACGAAGGACCCAGTTCAGCTGCCCTCAGACGGTGGGGCAGGGCTCGATGTCGAGACTCAGCATGCGGGCGGCGTTGCCCCGCACGATCTTCCACACCACGTCGGCCGGGAGGTGGCCCATCATGTCGGTGGCCACCTGCTTGGTGTGAGGCCAGGTGGTGTCGGTGTGTGGATAGTCGGTCTCGAAGGTGATGTTGTCCACCCCGACCTCATCGAGAGACCGCAGCCCGTGGTTGTCCCGGAAGAAACAACCGAACATCTGGCGGTAGTAATAGGTAGACGGCGGCTCGGGGATGATGTCGGCCACTCCGCCCCACGCACGGTGTTCCTTCCAGACATCGTCGGCCCGCTCGAGGATGTACGGGATCCAGCCGATCTGACCCTCGCTGTAGGCCAACTTCAGTTCGGGGAAGCGAACCAGCACGCCGGAGAATAGAAAGTCGCTCATCGAGGCGATGGCATTGTTGAAGCTCAGCGAGGCGGCCACGGCTGGCGGGGCGTCCGGCGAAGCGGCCGGCATCTTCGACGACGAGCCAATATGCATGTTGACCGTGGTTTGGGTGTCCTGGCACGCCTCGAAGAACGGGTCCCAGTAACCGGTGTGAATGGACGGCAGGCCCAGGTTGGGGGCGATCTCCGAAAAGCAGACGGCATGGCAGCCCCTCTCGGCATTGCGGCGCACCTCGGCGGCCGCCAGGCCGGCATCCCACAGCGGGATGATGATGAGCGGGATCAGGGCGCCGTCCGAATCACCGCACCACTCCTCCACCATGTAGTCGTTGTAGGCCTGCACGCAGGCCAGTCCGAGGTCATGGTCGGACGCCTCGTAGAAGGTCTGGCCGCAGAACCGGGGCAGGGTCGGGAAAGACAGTGAAGCCTCGACGTGGTTGACCTTCATGTCCTCGACTCGGGCCTTTGGGTCGTAGCAACCGGGCCGCATCTCGTCATACGTGATGGGCGCCATGGTCATCTCGTCGCGGTCGAAGCCGACGGCGGCCACGTGGCGTTTATTGGGATGCACTAGGTCCTCGTAGAACCAGATGTCGCACCAGGGGGCGTCAGGGGCGTCCAGTTCGTACTCGTACATCTTCGCCCCTCCGACCCAAGTCATGTCACCGAGGCGGCGGCGCTCCACCCGGGGCCCACGGTCGCGGTACTTCGCCGGCAGCCAGGCCTGCCAGAGGTGGGGTGGCTCGACAATATGGTCGTCGACGCTGATGATCGGCGGGATCTCGGTGATCCCGTTCTCTGAGGGCAGGTTCTCTGACAGCGGGTTCATCGGGGAGGTTGCGCTTCCGGTCGAATCGAGGGGCCGCCCAAAGTTTCTGACGGTCCGTCAGATTCTAGTCGTCGACGAACCCGGGCGCCCCACCAAGCCCCGCGGCTACTTTCGACCCATGGACGACAGAACCAGCGACGGGCCCTACGGCGAGGCGGCCACCTACCGACGCGACGACCACGTGGCCACCATCACCTACCACCGACCCGAGGCAGCCAATACCGTCAACGGTGCCATGCGCCGTGACCTCAATGGCGCCTGGGACCGATTCATGGCCGACGAAGAGGCCTGGGTGGCTGTCCTGACCGGGGCCGGTGACCGCCACTTCTGCGGGGGAGCCGACCTTCGCGACCCCGCCGGCTCCACAGGTGACTTCACCGGGACCTTCTGGGAGACACCAACCATCAACTCCTTCGAGTCGGGCCTCGAGGTGTTCAAGCCGACCATCGCAGCGGTGAACGGGGCGTGCGTGGGCTACGGCCTCACCGCCGTCGTGGCGTGCGACTTCGTGGTGGCTTCTGAACGGGCCACCTTCTCCTGGCCCGAGGTGAGCATCGGCATCCCAACCATCGTGGGCGCCATCCGACTACCCCGCAAGGTGGCATGGGCCGACGCCATGGAGCTCCTCCTAACCGGCGAGCCCATCGACGCCCAGCGGGCATTGGACATCGGCCTGGTCTGGCGGGTCGTCCCCCACGACGAGCTCATGGCCGAAGCCCGGACCCTGGCTGATCGCCTCTGCCGAGCTGCCCCCCTGGCCGCCCGAACCACCAAGGAGGTCGCCGTGCGAACCCGGGACATGGGCTGGACCGAGGCCGTGCGGTTCGGCGAGACCATGCGACGAGTGGCCGGCGCCACCGCAGACGCCACCGAGGGCCGGACCGCCTGGGCCGAGAAGCGCCCGCCCGAATGGGAGGGCCGCTGAATGGGCGGCCAGACTCCCAAGCGTTGAGGATCGGTAACGGGTCCGCCCCATCAGTGGCGGTCCGTCGAGCAACGGGAGCACCCACATGAAGGTCGGTATCGCATTCGCAAACATTGGGCCGTTCGGCAGCGCCGAAGGGGCCGCGGCGGTCGGCGCGGCCGCTGAGGCGGCGGGTATCGACTCGCTGTGGACCGTCGAACACGTCGTCTATCCGGACGAGTACGGGTCGACCTACCCCTACGACGATTCGGGCCGGATGGCCATGGCGCCCGATACCGACCTCACCGACCCACTGACCTGGCTGACCTGGGTGGGCGCCCACACCTCGACGCTCCGTCTAGCCACCGGGATCCTCATCCTCCCGGAACGCAACCCGGTCGTGCTGGCCAAGCAGTTGGGCACCATGGATGCCCTCACCGGCGGCCGGGTCGACCTGGGAATTGGCGTGGGCTGGCTGCGTGAAGAGTTCGACGCCCTGGGCATCCCGTGGGAGCGACGCGGCGCCCGGACCGACGAGTACGTGGCGGCCATGCGCACCCTCTGGAGCGGCAACAGCGTCTCGTTCGACGGCGACTTTGTGTCGTTCTCCGGCGTGTCGTCCAACCCCAAGCCAGTGAACGGATCGGTTCCCATCGTGATCGGCGGCCACAGCGATGCAGCGGCCCGGCGAGCCGGCCGGCTGGGTGACGGTTTTTGGCCCGGCAAGGGCGATCTCGACCATCTACTGGACATCATGCGCCACGAAGCCGAGGCCCACGATCGTGACCCGGACGCCATCGAGGTCACGTGGGCCGGCGACCTGACCGCCGGCGAGGATCCGGTGGCCGCGGCCGCCGCGCTGGCTGACAAGGGCGTCAGTCGGGTCATTGTGCCGTCGTTCCTGTTCTGGCGAGACCCCGAGGGCTCACTCGCCGCCTTCGGCGAATCAGTGGTCGCCCCGCTGGCCGACCTGTAACTGACCGGTAGCCGATCGTTCCCCGCACGCCAGCGCTCTACCCTGACGGCGTGCGAAGAGAGGACGAACACAACACCACGGGCTCGGGGGCCCACCGGTGACCGGCATGATGCGCGACCCGCGTTCGTCGCGTAGTCGCGACTTCGGACCGGCCTTCGGCATCGGCGGCCGAGGTCGCTCCCCCAGAGGGTCTTCTCCCAGGGGCGGGTCCCGACGCTCCCCCGGCGGCCTCCCCGGTAGCCCCGGCACGTGGCTACTCGGATTGATTGTCGTCGCCTTCTTCGCGGTGATTCTCCTGGGAAGCGACGAACCGGCCAGCGAGCAGGCCACCGAACAGGACCTGACCGCCACCGTGCAGGGGGCCATGGTCCAGGCCGGCCTGCCCACCGTGGAAGTCCGGGTCGTCGACTGGACCGTCATCCTCGAGGGCCGAGTGGCCACCTCGGATCTAAGGGAGGCCGCCGAACGGGTGGCCTTCGCCCAGGCGGATGTGATCAGCGTCCAGAACCGTCTGTTCGTGCCGCCCCCCATCGACGACCTTGTCCCGGTCAGCACCACGGTGCCCGACCTCCCGGCCTCACTGGCCGACCTCGTATTGCAGGCCCGGCTGAGTGCGGTGGCTGCCCACCCCCCGATCCAGTTCGAGAGCGGCGGCGACCGCATCACACTCGAGTCAGTGCCCACACTCGACCGTCTGGGCGCTTTCCTGCTATTCGAACCGGCCATCCGTGTGCAGATCATCGGCCATACCGACAGTGACGAACGCAGCCCCGGAGACAACCTGCACCTGTCAGCCGTGCGGGCCGATGCCGTGCGAACTCAGCTCCTGGCCCGGGGTGTGGAACCCGATCGGCTGGTCACCCTGGGGATGGGCCATGCCGACCCGATCGCCGACAACCTGACCAAGTCGGGTAAGGCGGCTAACCGGCGCATCGAGTTCCTGCTGCTACGGCCCGGCGAGGTTGGCCTGCCGCCACCTCCCGACCCGGGGATCCCCGATCCGGGTACCGACGACGAGGGAAAATGATTGGGAGAGGTCAGCGAGGGTTGCCGTCGACGGACAGTGACCGAGTACTCAATGAGGAGGGCTCGCATGAAGACCATCCAGAGGCAGGACGTCCGCAACAGGGTGACGGGGTTGTGCACCAGATGCCACCGGACCGGTGCGGTCGAGGTGGTGGGGCTGGTCTGCGACCGGTTCGGCGCCTCGGCCCAGCCGACCGGCGTATGCACCACGTGCAGCACCAGGCGAACCGTCCTGCGTTCCTAAACCTCGCCTGCTCCCCCGGAGTAGGCACCCGATGAGCATCTGGCGGGCCCGGGTCACCGAAGCGGCGGTCGGGCTGTTCAGCCACGCCCCCGACCCACTGGCCTCAACCTTCGATCATCCGGGCGACCCCGGCCTGTTCGGTCCCGGTTCGGTCACCTGGCGGGTCATGTGCGACTGCTCGACCTTTATCGGAGGTGTACGTGCGCTGATCGTCCAGGCCGCCCACCCCGAGGTGGCATCGGGGGTCGGCGACCATTCGTCGTATCGGACTGACCCGTTGGGCCGCCTCTCGCGGACTGCGTCCTACGTGACGGCGACCGCCTACGGCTCGCTGCCCGAGGTCGACCATGCCGTCGGCATCGTCAGCCGCCTGCACGGTCCGGTGTCAGGTAACTCCCACCGTGGCCTGGCCTATTCAGCGGCCGATCCCGAGATGAAGGCATGGGTCCACAATGCGCTGGTTGACTCGTTCCTGGTGGCCCACCGGACCTTCGGACCAGAGGCGATGGCCGATGCCGACGCCGACGCCTACGTGGCCGAACAGGTCCGCCTCGGCGTCCGTATGGGCGCCAGCCCGCTTCCCGACACAGCAGACGCCCTTACCGGGTGGCTGCTCGAGCATCCGTCTCTGGGTCCGTCTCCAGCGGGCGCCGACGCCGTGCGCTTCCTGGCCGGACCACCCCTGAACGCGCCGGTCCGCCTCGCCTACCGGATCATCCACGATGCCGCGGCGGCCACCATCCCCACACCAGTGCTCGACGTGCTGGGCATCCGACGTCGACCGGGCGCTGTGCTGAGGGGTCGCCTGCTCATCCGTGCTCTGCGGGCCGCCCTCGGTGCTTCACCGGCGTGGGCCGCCGCGCTGGAACGCTGTGGTCAACCACGACCCGACGGCGTGCGCTTCCGCAACGACCCCGGAACCAGTTGCTGAAAACCGACCGCTGAGGCCGGCGGAACACCTACCCCTTTGCCGGACCGGATCAGCCGGCCGAGGACGTGGTCAGTACCGGCTGACTGGGTGTGAACTCCACCGGCAGGTGTTTGATGCCGTTCACGAAGTTCATGCGGAGCCGATCGGCCGGACCAGTGATGGTGATGTCGGGTAGCCGGGCAGCCAGGCCCTCGAAGATGAGCTTCAGTTCCAGCTTGGCCAGGTTGGCCCCCAGGCAGAAGTGCGCCCCTCCGCCACCGAAGGCCAGGTGGTGGTTGTCGGTCCGGGTCAGGTCGAGGCGGTGGGGGTCGTCGTAGACCTTCTCGTCCCGGTTGCCTGACGGATACCAGAGTGTGACCTTGTCGCCGGCCCGGATCTGTTGCCCACCCAGCTCGGTGTCGGCGGTGGCCGTCCGACGGAAGTAGTTAACCGGGCTGGTGTACCGGAGGATCTCGTCAACCGCATCGTCGGTCATCTCGCCGGTCTCGACCACTGTGGCCCACTGGTCCGGATGGTCCATGAAGCCCATCAGGCCTAGTGAGATTGCGTTGCGCGTCGTCTCGTTGCCAGCCACCAGTAACAGGGTGAAGAAGAGGTCACGCTCGAGGTCGGTCAGCTCGGTGACCGTGCCGTCGTCGAGCGTGACCGTGGCCGAAGTGAGGACGGTCCACAGGTCATCCTCGGGCTGGGCCCGCTTCTGGTCGGTCAACCCGTGCGCGTAGAAGGCCATCTCGATCATGGCCGACTCGTAGGTGGTGCTGTGATCGGAGTCCTCGTCGCCGGTCGGCTCGTCCTGGTACTCGGGGTCGCTCCCGCCGATGGTGCGGTTGGACCAGTCCAGGAGCTGCTCACGGTCCTCGTCGGGCACGCCGATGATGTCGGCGATTGCCATGAGCGGCAGTTCAGCAGCCACGTCGAGGACGAAGTCGGCGCTTCCCTGCTCGCAGATGCGATCCAGGATGATGTTGGTCCGCAGACGCATGACCTCTTCCATGCGCCGGACCATGCGGGGCGTGAAGCCGGTGTTGACCAGCTTGCGGTAGCGGGTGTGCTGCGGCGGGTCGGTCATCACCATCTGGAGGCCCGGCCCGCGCCCGTCAGCGATGTCGTTCAGGGCGATGCCTCCCGCACCGTCGCGTCCCGGACCAGTCTGGTGGGAAAAGAGCGTGCCCGACCGGTGGGCCTCGGAGATGTGCTCGAACGACGACACCACCCAGAACGGCTCGGGGTGCTCGTCGGTCGGTGGGTGCTGCCATACCGGGGCCTCCCGCCGAAGCAAGTCGAACCAGTCGTGGGGCATTCGCTCGGCGAACACATCCGGATTGGTCAGGTCTATATCGCTAAGGGTCGGGGCGCTCAGGGTCTGGTCGGCGGGCGATGCCATTGTGGTCCTCCGGTAGGTTCCTTCCCCGGAAGATATCTTCCCCGGAAGATATCTGCAACCCCGCCGCTAGGCTCCCGTCCATGGGTGGACCTGCGGACCAGACGGAGCAGTTGGATCTGGTGGAACAGGCGGTCGACCGCCTCGTGCCCGAGGGCGACGCGGCCCATTCCGCCCGCAGCGCCACCACCGCCGGAATACTCGTCTGGGCCTACCTGGCCGGCCGCGAGTTGGAGGTCTGGATGGCCGATGCCCTCGGGCCTACCGGCCTGACTACCTCGGAGTTCGGCGCCCTCGCCGGGGTGGCTTTTGCCGGCGAACACACCCTCACCGCCGGCGATCTGGCCCGGTGGACCGTCCAGACCTCGGGTGGCACCACCAAGACCATTCAACGACTGGTCGACCGCGGGCTGGTCGTCCGGGCGGCCGACCCGGGCGACGGACGACGGACCCTGATCGACGCCACCACCGAAGGTCGCTCCCTGGCCACCGCCGTGGTCGCCGACCTGGTTGTCCGCCTCGACCGCGACCTCGGCCCGTTGAACGCCGTGGCACGCGACGACCTTCACGACGGACTCCGGCGACTGTCGGCCGCCCTCGGTTGGCAGGCAGACGCCCAGACAATGGCGGACTCGGGCTAGACATCGGGTCGTGAACCCACCCGCGTGACGCAGCGCCTCGCCTAGCCGTGGACAAGGTGACAAGAAGACCCTCTCCTCCGCAGTCATCGCCATGCTCCACTGGGCTACCGGCTGCCCCTTATGGAGGTCACGCCCGTCAGCTGAAACTTAGGACCGGGTCACCCCAGAGCGACTCGTCGGGTGTGATGCCCAGGCCGGGCCCGGGTGGCAGGTCGATCCACCCGCCGTCGAGACGAATGCCGTGCTCGACGTCGTAGTGGCCGTCCACGTAGGGCTCGGCGATCCACGTTCCCTCAAAGTTGGCCGGATCCACGGTGGCCCCCACGTGCAATGAAGCAGCGGCCACCAAGTCGCCACCCCACGTGTCGTCCACGGTGTGGGGCCGCCGGGCCGCCGCACACACGTCGCGCACGGCCCGCATGGCGCTGATGCCTCCGACCCGACTGACCTTCATACCGAACCCGTCGGCCACCCGCTGCCCAATAGCCGCCACCACCGCGCCTAGGTCAGTGGCCGACTCGTCCAGGTAGATCGGGTGGCAGACCTTCCCGACCAACGAGGCGTTCTCCTCATAGGTGTCGCATGGCTGTTCGATCACCATGGGGATGTCCCGGCAGGCCTGTGACACCTGAATGGCGTCTCGGGTAGCCCACCCCTTGTTCGCATCCGCGGCTAGGCGCACACCGGGACGCAGCGTGGCGGCCACGGCTCGAAGCGCCGCGACGTCCTCCTCTACCGGTCGACCACCGACCTTGAGTTGGATCCGGAAGAAGCCCTCGGCCTGGCGGGCGTCGGCATCGGCGGCCGAATCCTCCGGTGAGGCGATCAGGACCCCATGGTAGGACGGCACCCGCTCGCGCACGGCCCCGCCCAGTAGGTCGCACACCCGCACCCCGTACGCCTTGCCGGTGGCGTCCCAGCAAGCCACGTCCACGGCGGCCTTGGCGTACCGGTGCCCCATGAGGGCGGCGTCCATGGCCGCCTCCACCCGGCCGACTGCCGTCGGGTCCAGTCCAAGGAGGTGCGGGACCAGTTCGGCCAGTGCGGCCCGGGCCCCCAGGGCGTGCTGGGGCTGGTAGGTCGATCCCAGAGGGCAGGTCTCTCCGTAGCCCACGGTTCCGTCGTCGCACTGGAGGCGAACGATGGTCGTGTCCAGGTGCCAGACGTCCTGCACCGCCATCCGGTAGGGCGCACCCTCCACGGGTCCCCTCACGGGCAGGTCGTGCTGGAACACGTCAATGGCGACAATCTTCATCGGCCAGCTCCCAGGTTCGGCTCAGACCGGGGCGTCGGACCCCGGCGACGGCGCGGACGGTAGCAGCGGGCCTGCCGCCGATGTTCCCCAGTAGGTCCGTCAACGCTCCCCTGCGACCCAAGGACTTTCCCTTGGATACAGGAGTTTCCTCGCAGTAGGTGCTTTTCTTGAATCAAGCGGCACTTATCACTACTCTGACGGACGGTCTCATGGGGGCCCGTACGCGGGCGCTCTGGGACACACCAGTGGGGTGCGGTACTGACCCCCAACCAACAGAGGGGAAAAACGTTTCATGTTGAAGCGATTCATCGTCATTCTCGCCGCCTTGGCGATGGTGGCATCGGCCTGCGGGTCAGACAGCGACGACGCCGGATCGAGCGGAAGCAGCAGCGCCGCCTCGTCCAGCGACAGCAGCAGCGACAGCAGCACCGACAGCAGCAGCGACAGCAGCAGCGACAGCAGCAGCGACAGCAGCAGCGACAGCGCTGCGGCTGATTCCAGCGATCCGATCAAGCTGCCGATCCACAACTGGTCCAGCCAGATCGCCGGTGTTTACGCCGTCGGCGCCATGCTGGAGTCCACCGGCAACTCGGTCGAGTACATCTCGGCTGACTCGACGCTGGTGTACACCTCGATGTGTGAAGGCGACATGGACCTCGTTCACGAGGTCTGGCAGGGCGCCTTCGGTGTCGCATTCGAGGAGCAGGTGGACAAGGGCTGCGTGATCGACGCCGCCACCCACGAC
>JASLKK010000020.1 GCA_030747595.1 Acidimicrobiales bacterium
CGATGATCTGGGGCTGAACGTGTTGGCGGCCACCTTCATTCCCACGCTGTCCACCGAGATGATGATGAGTCTGGCTTCGGGTGGATGGCTGCTGGTCGACGTCCGTGACCTCGGCGCAGCCATTGCCGGCCTGATGACACCTGGTCGGGGCCCGAAGCGATACGTGGCTGGCGGCACCTACATGACGTGGGACGAGTTCCACGCCCGGGTTACCGAGGCGACCGGCCGCGATCGTGCGCTGTTCCCGACGCCTGCGTCCGCGTTGAAGGGGATGGTCGACGACGAGGCGGTTGAGATCATGCTTGGCATCGTCCCCGGCGACGACGCGGCCCTATTGGCCGACAGCGGTCTGGGCGAGTGGCGCCCGGTGACCGAGACGTTGGCCGACACTGCCCGGTGGTTGATCGCCGGCGGCCTGCTCGACCCCGAATGGGCCCCCGCCTGCACCTGAGGCCAGCCCTTCGGAGGCCGACTTAGTCCTGAAGAATGGTGACAGTGCCGGTGTCGCCGTTTACCCGGATGCGGGCACCGTCGAGGATCCGCGTCGTGGCGCCCGCAGCCGACACAACGCATGGGATGCCCAGTTCGCGGCTCACGATCACCGCGTGGCTCATCACGGCGCCCACGTCGACCACCACCCCGGCGGCCGGCACGAACAACGGCGTCCATGACGGATCGGTGATCGGGGCGACCAGGATCTCGCCCGGTTCGAGGGTCAGCGGGTCCGATGGGTCGAGCACCACCCGGGCTAGTCCCTCGACGGTGCCGGCGCTGCCCCCCATACCTTGGAGGATCGTCTTCGAGGGTCCTTCGACGACCGGGGCCTCGGACCGTAGGCCGAATTTGGGCACTTCACCGGCGAACCAGTAGGGCGGCTGAACCTCAAAGAGGGCGAGGTAGTCGGCCTGGCGGGTGGCCGCCGTCTCGGCCATATCGCCGTTCAGGGCGGCTTCCATTTCGGCGTCTCGAAGCATGAACACGTGATCGGCGTCGGTCAGGCGACCGTCGGCGGCCATGCGACGTCCCAGCTCCCGGGCGGCGAGTCGGACTTCGTGGATGATCCGCACGATGGTGGCCTTGCACTGTTCACGGGCCGGGATCCAGGCTCGGGCAGCCGGCGCGGCGATGGCCAGAGTGCCTGCCGCCTCCTCGTTGTCGGCCACCATTGACTGCAGAAGTTCAAGCGCTTCGCCTGATCGTTGGTGGGCGGCCGCACGCGTCGTCGACGGGTCGTCGGAGTCCGGTGAGAATCGCATTCGGTCGATGAGCGCCAGTGGGAGTTCTGGATGGGTCTCCCAGGTCCTGGAACGGAGCTCCCATTCGTTGGGGCCGCGGCTTCCGTAGGTTGTGGTGAAGTCGGCGAATCCAGTGAGGAAGTCGGCGGCCGCCGGACCGAGGTCCTGGAGCCGGTCGATCAGCCCGTCGAGGCCTTCGTCGAATGCCTCCGTCAACTCCGGTGAAGCGGCCACCAGGCGGCCAAGATCCCACAGCACATCGCTGGGTTCGGCGGATGCCACGCCACCCAGGCCTCCGGCGATCCGCAGGTCCAGGCCTGGCTTGCCGACACCCAGAGCGGCCACCGTGAGGGCACCCATGACCACGCTCGCCGCGGCGCTGGCTTCCGAATGGGTGGCGAAAAGGCGGCTGAACACCGGGGGCATCTCGCGGGTTCGGGCCACCAGGTCGGCATCGGTCGCTGTTGAGAGGTTGGGTCGGTTGGCCACGATGTCGGCCACCTCGGCCGCTTGGGCTGCCACCTCAGGGGCCTTGGTGGCGGTCATCCAGCCGAACATCATCCCGTCGACCCGCTGGGTGATCGCTGGGTCGCCGTCCTTGGGTCGCGCTACGTAGGGCGGCAGTGAAGCGCCGGTACCGAAAAAGCCCAGATCGACTAGTTCGGGGGTCATGCCCGACGAGCGGGCGCCCATGAGCCGGGCCACGCTGAGGTTCAAGAACATGTAGCCACCGAAGATCTCGAACATGGTCTTCTGGCCGGGGTCGAGTTCGTCTGCGTCGATGGTGAATCGGGTCATAAATCCCAGCAGGCCATGGTTTCCGGCCCCGTGCCAGGTGTGGTCTGCCGTAAGGGGCGAAACGGGGTCAGGAAAGACCTCCCCCACATTTCCTCGGGTGTAGATCGGGAACGACTCCGAGGGCTCGTCGTCCATGAACCAGGCGTTCGTCATCGGTTTCCTCCGGATGGCAGTTGGTCGATGCCGCCCACTTAGTAGAGCAGGGATGTTCGGAAGGCGGCGAGGCGGGCCTCGTCGAGGTAGAGGCCGTCGGCCACGAAGCCGTCCCACGAACCCCATCGGGCCTCAACGGTGTCGAGGACCGCGCGGAGGTAGTCCTCGCGGCAGTACAGCAGGGCCCGGGACGATGCCATCCGCTCCTCGGGAACCTCGTCGGGAGTGATTCCGAGGTGGTGGGCAATGCGCTGCCGGTGGTCGGCCTTGGCTGTCTCGATCCAAGAGCGGCGGACCTCGTTGGACAGTAGATAGTCGGCCATCACCAGGTCGTCGTTGACCCCGAGGATTCGCAGAAGGACGGCGGCCACCACTCCGGTGCGGTCCTTGCCGGCCGTGCAGTTGAAGAGCAGTGGCTGGCGGTCCGGGTCGGTGGCTAGGTCGAACACCGGTCGGTAGCGATCGATGCGGTCGGTCACCAGCGTCCGGAAGTATTCGGTGATGTGATCCGGTCCTAGGGGTTCGGCCTGAGGGTCGAGCATGGCGTTGGCCACCACGGCGAACTCGTTGTCGTCGTTGGACACCGAGATGCCGACCACGTCAACGCCGGGTAGATCGGGGTGAGGTCTGACCTTGGCCTCGGCGGGTCGTCGGAGGTCCACGATGGTTCGTAGACCGAGGGATTTGACTATCGCCCGGTCGGCGTTGCCCAGGTCGCAAAGGTGGCCAGACCGGAATAGTTGTCCGGTCCGCACGGTGTGCCCGTCGGAAGTGGCCAGTCCTCCGAGGTCCCGCAGGTTCGATGGTGCGACGACGATCCGTGCATCGGGGGTTTCAGCCATGCTTGGAAGATAGACGGCTTGTCGGGAACGCAGAAGACCCGCCCTGGGGGCGGGCTTCTGGTGGTGGTCGGGACCGGCGTCGATCCGGTGACCTTCCGCTTTTCAGGCGGACGCTCTGCCAACTGAGCTACCCGACCGTGCACCGCTCGCCCCGGAGGGCGAGCGACGGTGGCGGTCCTGACGGGATTTGAACCCGCGACCTCCGGCTTGACAGGCCGGCGTGCACTCCAAACTGCACCACAGGACCAGGTGGTCCGACAAGAGTCGTACCGCCTTAGCACCCCCAACGGGATTCGAACCCGTGTTACCTGCGTGAAAGGCAGGCGTCCTAGGCCGCTGGACGATGGGGGCCGGACCTCGCTGAGAGCGGGGTCACGTTACCAGCGACCCTCCGGGACGCGTCACGTGCTGGACGCTGGTTGATCAGAGACCTGCCGCGGCCGACTCCACGGCCTCTTCGAGCACGAATCCCAGCCAGGCCAGGAGCGCCCGGGTTGGGGCGTCCGCTGCCTCGGGGTCGAACTCGTCCTCCTCGGAAATGTCGAGGCGCGTGCCCAGGAGAAGACGCAACCCGTTGAGGACCTGCATCCAAGCGGCGAGTTCTTCGTCATCGATGGACTCTGCGGCAGCCGATCCGATGAGACCGTCCACGGCGTCGAGGCGTGTGCTGAGCAGGTCGTCGTGGACGAGGCCGGCATAGTCGGCGTCCCGTTCGGCGTCGTCGGCATAGGCCGTCGGGTAGAGCCGTCGGAGGTCCGGATCGTTGTCGGCTGCCAGTACCGACCGAAACTGTTCGGCCAGGTCGACCAGGAGTGCCCGCTCCTCCTCGTCGAGCAGGACCGTTGTCCGGTCGCCTTCACGCTTCAGGGTCCGGGGGACCCTTTTTCTCAGGAACATGGGTTTCTCTTCAGGAACATTGGGTCCCCAGACACATGGTTTCCGTCTCCACTGCTCAGTCGTCCTGCTGAAGGGTGGCCCACAGGCCGTGTTCGTGGAGTCGGAAGACGTCCATCTCGGCCTTCTCCCGGGCGCCGCTCGATACCACCGCCCGGCCCTTGTGGTGGACGTCCATCATCAACCGGTCGGCCTTCTCTCGGGAATAGCCGAAGACCTTCTGGAACACGAACGACACGTACGACATCAGGTTGATCGGGTCGTTCCATACCAGCACGATCCACGGTCGGTCGGTTGCCACGTCGTTATCGAGTTCCCGGTCGAGCCTGTGGTCCACGCCCGGCTGGTCGACTTCGATGGGAGCTGGGCTCATCGGGCCACCTCGGGTGGAGTATCGGTGGCCAGCAGCCGGATTTTGACGACGACCATCCAGAACGCGGTGGCCCCTGCAACGTGCAGGGCGACGAGAACCGCCGGAACCCCGGTGAAGTACTGGGTCCATCCGATGGTCGCCTGGGCGGCCACCACGGCAACCAGCCAACGAACAGAACGAGTCAGCGGCTGCCCGGGTGGCTCCCGTCGAGCGTGCGCCACGAGCGCTACGACCACCAGGAGGACGATGACCACCATGGTCCCGTGGACACGGGCCACATCCCGGATGGAGAATGGAAGCCGGGAAATCGGGTCGTCTCTACTCCCGGTGTGCGGGCCGGTGCCGGTTACCAGCGTCCCAGTGGACAGGACCACCATGGCCAACCCGGCGAGTAGGGCAGTGAGCGATCGGGTCCGGCGACGAACGGCCGGGAGCACCACCGACGATACGCGTGCATGGTCGCCAGCCAGGTGGTGGAGCACCACGGCGTTCCACACCAGCACCATCGACAGGGCGAAGTGGCCCAACACCAGCCACGGGTTCAGGTGACTGAGGACCACGATGCCGCCCAGCACCACCTGGCCGATCACGCCAGCCACCAGCCCCCACGACCATCGTAGAAGGTCCGCACGTCGGGAAGTTCGGGCTATCGAGCCCAGCACGGCGGCGATTACCGCCACCGAGACCAGCCCGGTGATCAACCGGTTGCCGAACTCCACCCAGCCGTGGAACTCGGCCTCGGGGACGAATCGGTCCTGCTCACAGGTTGGCCAGTCCGAGCATCCGAGGCCCGACCCGGTGAGACGGACCGCGGCGCCGGTGACCACGATTGCGGCCAGCAAGACGAGCGCCACCCCGCAGATGCGGCGGTAGGCGTCGGGGGAGAGCCTGCGGGGAGAGGCTTGAGGGTCCGTGGCGTCGGCCGTCACGTCCCTGAGGCTACGAGCGGCCGTGGAGGGTACGAGCAGGACTGATATCTAGGATCCGCGGTCATGGAGAACTCGATGCAGATTCGTGATGCAGTGGTGGTGGTGACCGGTGCCGCGAGCGGCATCGGCGAGGCCATGGTTGAACGGTTCGCGGCTGAAGGGGCGCGAGCCCTGGTGGCCGCTGATCGGGATTCGGCCGGCATCGAGGTCCTGGCCGAACGGGTGTCGGCGGGCGGCACGACCTGTGAGCCGGTCACCTGCGACGTGGCTGACGAGGTATCGGTGAAGGCGCTAGTTGACGGGACGGTGGAACGTCATGGCCGGATCGACCTGGTGGCGTCCAATGCCGGGTACGTCACGGTAGGTGGCCTCGAGGCCCCCGATGAAGAGATGCATCGCATGTTCGGCGTGCACGTCATGGCCCACCTGTACGCGGCCCGTCATGCCATTCCCCACATGGTGGCCAATGGTGGCGGTCATCTGCTCAACACTTCCTCGGCGGCTGGGTTGCTGACCCAGATCGGGTCGCTCCACTATTCGGTTACCAAGAATGCTGCGGTGTCCCTGGCCGAGTGGATCAGCGTGACGTACGGGGACCGCGGGATTGGGGTGTCGGTTTTGTGCCCACAGGCCGTGGCCACCAACATCACCACCAACAGCCCGACGGCCGACCTGATGCCCGGCGAGGGACCATCGGGAGCGGCGGCCGTCGATGGCGTGCTCACCGCTGCCGAACTCGCCGACACGGTTGTCGAGGCTCTGGCCGACGGGCGGTTCCACGTGCTCCCCCATCCGAACGTCGCGGAATACGTTCGCCGGAAGGGCGATGACGTGGACCGGTGGTTGGGTGGGATGCGACGCTTCCAGAGTCAGCTGTTTCCGGAGGGCCCGACGCCCGCGGACTGGCTGCTCGGCTGACTTGAGACGGTTCGGATGGACCGGCCCACCTCCTAGCCTGAGCCGGTGCACGTCCACTCTTCTCGTCCCAGCGGTCGTCCTTCCGGCGATCCGATCCCTGTGACTGGTGGTCCGTTCTCCCGACGGCAGAAGTTGGTGGGCTACGTGGCCCTCACCAAGCCGAGGATCATTGAACTCCTCCTGGTCACCACGGTGCCGACCATGTTCGTGGCCGAGCGCGGTGTGCCGTCGATCTGGCTGATGGTGGCCACCATGGTCGGCGGGACGTTGGCTGCGGGTGGCGCTAACGCCGTGAACATGGTGGTCGATCGTGACATCGACAGCCTCATGGAGCGGACCATGCATCGCCCGCTGGTACGGGGCGTCATGTCGCCGCGGGCGGCACTCACCTTCGCCGTGGTCATTGAGGTGGTCGCCTTCGTCTGGTTGTTTGCCACCGTCAACCTCCTCAGCGCTGCGTTAGCAGCGTCGGCCACCTTCTTCTACGTGTTCGTCTACACGTTGTGGCTCAAACGCACGACGACGCAGAACATCGTGATCGGTGGGGCGGCAGGGGCCGTACCGGTGCTGGTCGGATGGTCGGCGGTGACGAATTCGTTGGCGTGGTCACCGGTCATCCTGTTCCTGTTGATCTTCTTCTGGACGCCACCCCACTTCTGGGCACTGGCCATCAAGTATCGGGATGACTACGAGGCGGCTTCCGTCCCCATGCTCCCGTCGGTAGTGAGCATTGAGGAAACGGTCCGAAAGATGGCCTTCTACACGGTGGTTTTGGTCGTGCTCACCGTGGTCTTCTCGCCGGTGGCCGACATGGGTGCCGTGTACCTAGTCTCGGCGTTGATCCTGGGTGCGGTCTTCGGTGTCATGGTGGAGGCGGTTCGACGTCGCCCGACCGAGCAAACGGCGATGCGATTGTTCTCCTTTTCGATCACCTACCTAACGCTGCTCTTCGGAGCCATGGTGATCGACGTTCTGGTCTGACATCGGGCCGGTTGCCGGACTGGAGGGACCTGTTGGGGGCTGCCTGGTTTTCTCCGTTCGAGTCAGATCGCCGACCCGGGGCCGACTAGATTGCCCGTTCGTGCGGGTGCCGGAATCTCTGACGATTCGCCTAGCCTCGTGTGGTCCGGGCTTCTCCGGATCGTTGCACGAGGGCATCGCACGAGCCCACCGAACGAAGAAGCTTCGATGACGACGACTGATACCGCCGCCGCCTCCGATCCATCCCCGACTGCTCTGGAGGAGGCCGTCACCTCCACTGATCCGAACACCCTGTCGCGGGTGTGGGGCTTCGGCGGCATGACGTCGGTGCTCTTGGGGGCCATTGCCGGCCTGCTGGTCAGCTTCGAGCGACTCGACCTCGCTTCGGCGGACGTGTTCTCTTCGGCCGACGAGATGTTCCAGTTCTGGTCCGCTCACCGGGTCGCCCTAGTGCTGCTCGGCGTCCTGCCAGCATTGATGGGCCTCGCCACCACCGTGGTTCCCCGTCAGTGCGGCGGTTCGCTGCTATTTCCCCGGGCCGCCGCGTTGGCCTGCTGGACTTGGTTGATCGGCGCCGTCATGACCGTTGCCGGATTCCTCGTCGACGGCGGTCTCGGCACCCCGGGTGGGGCCGGCCAACGACAGGCCACCGCCCTGACCCTCATGGGCCTGCTTCTGGTCATCGGGGGCCTGCTGCTGGCCTCGGTCTGCGTGATGACCACCATCGTTTCTGGTCGGGTCGCCGGTACGGGCCTTCGGGACCTTCCTTTCACCGCCTGGACCACGCTGGTTGCCGCCACGATCTGGACGGGGATGCTGCCGGTACTGGCCGCCAACGCGGTGCTGGCCTACGTCGACCTCCGGGGTCGCCCGGCCCTCTGGTTCGGTGCCGAGGACGCCATCTGGGAGCAGCTCTCTTGGATGTTCACCCATCCGGCGGTCTATGTGCTGGCCTTGCCGGTCATCGGCATCGCTCTGGACGTCCTGGCGCGGGCCACTGGGGTCACCCAGTCCAATCGTGACGTCCTGCTGGTGGCCACCGCGGCCTTCGGCTTCCTGTCCTTCGGCGCCTTCGCTCAGACCTTCTTCGACACGCCGGGTACACCGGTCCGTGAAGAGGCGTTGTCGGTCGTGGCCGCCTTCACCATCGTGCCGGTTGCCTTGGCCATCCTCGGTGGCGTTGCCGACACGCTTCGCCGGGGTGCCTCCAATCTGGGTTCGAAGCCCCCCGCCGAAGCCGTGGTGGCTCTCGTGGCCGTGCTGCTGGTCGTGGTCGGCACCGTCATCGGTGCCGTGCACGTCATCGCCCCACTGGATCTGCTCGGTACCGCTGTCGAAGGCGCCAACTTCACCTTTGTAGTCGGTGCTGCCGTCCTGGGAGTAGGTGCAGGCTTCCACCACTGGGGTGATGACATCGTCGGCCCGGGCGCCCGTCCCGGTCTGTTCCTCCTCGGTGGGTTGGCCCTCGCATTCGGTGTTGTCCTGAGCGGAGCTACAGACCTGATCAGTGGCCTGCTCAACCAGAACGACTTCACCGGGGTCACCATCTCCGCAGCCGGTCATCCGAACTCCGGAGTCGACGCCTTGAACCTGGTCTCGATGCTTGGCTCACTGGCTGTCGTGGCCGGCCTGGCGGTCTGGATGATCGCCGGAGCCCTTCATATGGCCACCGCCCAGAGTGCCAGTGGGGCCACCGTTCAGGAGAAGGGCGCCGCATGATGGCCTCCACCGTCCCCACCGCCCCGACCCGTCCGCGGACTCTGGTGATTGCCTCGGCATTCGGGACAGGCAGCGTTCTCATGTACTTCGGCGGCCTGTTCGCCGTCTACTTCTCCATTCGGGCCGACGCCCTGGCCTGGGGCAGTCAGTGGTACCCCGAGGGAGCCATCCAGTTGGTGCCCGGCGGAATGAACATGACCACGCTGGCCCTGTCCGCCATCACCATGGCGTGGGCCGTTCAGGCTGTCCTGAATGACGACCGGGTCCACGCCATGATCGCCATGGCGCTCACCGCGGTCCTCGGGATCGCCATGGTCAACCAGACCGTCTTCTACTTCATGGACATCGGTTTGCCCATCGACGCCAGCGAGGCGGCGACGATGTTGTACGTCATCGTCGGCTCGCACCTCGTCATGGTGGCCGTCGGTGTGCTCTGGCTCGGGATGCTCCTCCTGCGAACCCTGGGTGGGCAGGACACCAACCGGCATCGGGACCTTGTCTCGGCGGCGGCCCTCTACTGGTATGCCACGGTGGCCGTGTATTCGGTCATCTGGGTCGGCATCTACATCGCCAAGTAGCGGCGGGAGATCGACATGCTCACCACTGGCTTCAAACTCTGGTTCGGCTTCGCCATGGCCGTCGCGCTGGCGGCCGTGTTCGCCGGGTACACCTCGGGTGCGACCGAGACCGGGCCCCTCTCCATCGGCTGGAAGGGTGGCGTGGGCAACCATGTCTCCTACACCATCTTGATCTTCGCATCCGGTGTGCTGGCCATGTTTGGCCTTGTCGCCGTGGCCTTCCGTGACGGGGACGCCGAGGCACAGGCCGAGGTACTGGGTTTGGACGAAGCCCCGGTCGGTCAGGTAGCCGTCGGCAACTCGCTGTGGCCGGTCTTCGGTGCGCTCGGTATCGGCGTCATCGGCGTAGGGCTGGTCGTCAACTCCGCGATCTTCGTTCTGGGTCTGGTCATCGTGGCCGCCATTGGCATCGAGTGGACCATGACCAACTGGTCTGAGAAGGTCTCCGGTGATCCCGAGGCCAACGCTGAGGCCCGTGAGAACCTCATGCGCCCCATCGAGATTCCAATCCTCGGTGCGGCCGGCGTGGCCGTCCTCGTGCTGGCCGTTTCCCGGGTACTGCTCGCCTCATCGGTGACCGGTGCCGTCTGGGTGGCTACCGCTGTCGGCCTGGCCATCTTCGGGTTGGCCGTCCTGATCAGCCGCCGCCCCGAGATGCCGCGTTCGACTGTCCGGGTCATACTGTTCGCAGGCATCACGGTCGTTCTCATCCTCGGCATCGTCACCGCGGTTAGCGGTGAACGCGAGTTCCACCACAAGGGTGGCGGAGTCCACCAAGACGATGCGGAGGCGGACCATTGATCCCCAAGTCCCTGCGCAGGCCCCCGAGCCCGGGTCGCTTGGTAGCCCTCGCCATCGGCATCCCGCTGGCCCTGACCGGCTGTGCCGCTGACGCCCCACTGGACACCCTGGAGCCCCAAGGCCCGATATCCCGGTCGATCGACTCGCTAGCCAATCCGGTGTTTCTCGTCGCGGGCATCGTCTTCGTGATCATCTTCGGGGTTTCGGGCATCATCTGGTGGAAGTTTCGTGACGATCACAGCACCGACGAGTTCCCGCACCAGTTGCACGGCCATTTCCGGGCCGAGATCGGCTGGACCATCGGCCCGGCGGTCCTCATGGCCGTTATCGCCGTATTCACCCTTCTCAGCCACTTCGACCTCAACAGCGAGGACAGAACCGACATCGTGATCTCGGTGGACGGGGAGCGCACCTCGTGGGATCCCCAGGTAGTTGTGGTCGGCCAACAGTGGTGGTGGGAGTTCCGCTACTACTTCGACGGCCTGGACGGCCTCGACCTGAGTGACGCTCGCCATCTGCCGCCGGCTGACATCGTGGCGGCCAATCAGCTGGTCATCCCGACTGGTTCGGAGATCGGTCTCAAGATCACCAGCCGCGATGTGATCCACAGTTACTGGATTCCGGCGTTGAACGGGAAGCGTGATGCGGTGCCGGGTCGGGTCTCACCATGGAAAATCGAGGCCGAGACGCCCGGTGTCTACTTCGGCCAGTGCACCGAGTTTTGTGGTCTCAGCCATTCCCGGATGCGGATGCAGACGGTGGCCATGGATCCGGCTGACTTCCAGTTGTGGGTCGACCAGCAGATGCAGCCAGCTATCGAGCCGACTGATGGCGCCGCGCTGCGGGGTAGGGCGGTCTTTGAGGGCCAGTGCGCTCGCTGCCACGTGGTGAACGGAATCAACGACGGTGGTGGAGCTGATCTGGTGGCCAACGCTGCACCGAACCTGACCCATCTGATGAGTCGAACCACCTATGCCGGCGGCATCTTCGATCTCTATGAACCAGACGGTTCGCTGGACCGGACCCAGCTCGAAGCTTGGCTGCGAAACGCACCGGCCGAAAAGCCCGCCTATGCCGAGGGTCGACGGGGCATGCCGGCCATGGGCCTCAGTGAAAGCCAGATCGATGACGTGGTGGCGTACCTCCAGACCCTGGGTCGGACCCCGGCCATAGAAGTCATCGCGGCGACGGAGGTTGACTGATGAGTGACGTGACCGAACTGGAGGCCCTGGGCGGGTCGATCGGTGTCTACACGCGGCCGAAGGCCAACACCGGCTGGCGTGACTGGGTCACCACGGTCGACCACAAGAAGATCGGCATCCTTTATGGAGCGACTGCCCTCTTCTTCTTTCTCATCGGTGGTGTGGAGGCCCTACTGATACGCCTGCAGTTGGCCACCCCGGACGGAACCGTGCTGGGCGCAGACACCTACAACCGGGTCTTCACCATGCACGGCGTGACCATGGTCTTCATCGTGGCTATGCCATTGGCAGCAGCGTTCGCGAACTACCTGTTGCCCCTGCAGATCGGGGCCCGGGACGTCGCTTTCCCCCGTCTCAACGCTCTCTCGTTCTGGGTTTTCCTGGCCGGTGGGCTGTTCTTGAACATGGCCTGGATCGTGGGGGACGCCCCCGACGGCGGATGGTTCGCATATGCCCCCAACACCGGGATGGTCTTCTCGCCCGGCGAGGGGATGGACTACTACATCCTCAGTTTGCAGATCATGGGTATCGCCTCGCTGGTGTCAGCCATGAACCTGATCGTGACCGTTCTCAACATGCGGGCACCGGGCATGACATTGTTCAAGATGCCGGTCTTTACCTGGATGATCCTGGTGGTGCAGTTCCTGCTGCTGTTCGCTGTGCCAGTCATCACCGTTGCCTTGTTCCTGCTCATGTTCGACCGGAACTACGGTGCCAACTTCTTCAACCCGGAGATGGGCGCCGACCCGTTGTTATGGCAGCACTTGTTCTGGATCTTCGGACATCCTGAGGTGTACATCCTGATTCTGCCCAGCTTCGGAATCATCAGCGAAGTCATTCCAACGTTCTCGCGCAAGCCCATCTTCGGATATCCGTTCATGGTCTTTTCGGGCATCGCTATCGGCTTCATGGGTTGGGGCGTGTGGGCGCACCACATGTTCGTGTCGGGTATCGGACCCATATCAGTGGCTGCCTTCTCGGTGTCAACGATGTTCATCGCCGTGCCGACTGGTGTGAAGATTCTGAACTGGCTGGCCACCATGTGGGGTGGTCGGATCCGCTTCAACACACCGATGTTGTTCGCGTTCGGCGTGGTCTCGATGTTCACCATTGGTGGCCTGTCTGGCGTGACCCACTCGCTGGCTCCGGCCGATACCCAACAGACGGACACCTATTACATCGTCGCCCACTTCCACTACGTGATCTTTGGCGGGACCCTGCTCGGGTTTTTCGCTGGCTTCTACTTCTGGTGGCCCAAGATCTTTGGCCACCTATTGAGCGAGAAGTGGGGCAAGTGGAACTTCTGGTTGATGCTTGTCGGCTTCAACATGACGTTCGGTCCAATGCACATCCTCGGCCTGCAGGGCATGTCGCGTCGCATCGACTCCTACAGCCCGGGCTTCGGCTTCGAGTTCTGGAACATGTTCGCCTCCATCGGTGCCTTCGTAATCGCTCTGGGTGTGGTCGTGTTCCTGATAAACGTGGTCCTATCGGCTCGTCGAGCCAGGGGTGCACCGCCGATCGGACCGGATCCGTGGGACGCCCGCAGTCCGGAGTGGTTCACCCCGAACCCGACGCCGGTGCATAACTTCGACGATGAGATCGAAGTTTCGTCGCTCGACGAATTCTGGCATCGCAAGTACGGCGAGGACGAAGATGGTCGGGTGGTCCGAGTAGCGACGGCCGAGGAGGTCTGTCAGGACGGATCGGCCACCGACACCCACTTGCCGTCGCCCTCGTACTGGCCGCTTGTTATGGCTACTGGGATGCCGTTCATCGGGTTCGGCCTCATCTACTCGCTCTGGTTCTGCGTACCGGGTGCCATCTTGATCCTGATGGCCATCTACGGATGGATTTTCGAGCCGGTTGATGACCCGGACGGGCCTCACGGCCACGGTCACCACGACGACGGTGACGACCACGATGGGGTCGCCGACGAGGAATCTGACGAGGCGACCACCGAGACTGCTCAGGAGGCCCCCGTTGGCTGACTCCGCTGCCGTGTCGCACGGCCACGCGACGGGTACTGGCCTGTCTAACAACAAGCTTCTGATGTGGGTGTTCCTGGGTTCAGAATGCCTGTTGTTCGGTGGCTTGATCTCGACCTATCTGATCTATCGCAGTCGGTATGCCTCGGGCCCGGCACCGGGTGACATCTTCGACATTCCCTTTACGTCGGTCAGTTCGTTCGTGCTGCTGATGAGTTCGCTGACCATGGTGCTGGCGCTCTCAGCGTTGCAGCGGGGCGACATCCGCAACAATCGGATCTGGTTGCTCACCACCGCCCTGTTGGGTTCACTGTTCATCGGCGGGCAGGTCTACGAGTTCACGACGTTCGTTCGGGAGGGTCTGGGCTACACGACCAGCCCCTTCTCGTCAGCCTTCTTCACCCTGACCGGGTTCCACGGCGTGCACGTGAGTCTGGGCATCTTGATGCTGATGTCGCTGCTCATCTCCTCGCTGCGAGGAACGCTGACCAAGGAGCGGTCCGAGACCGTCGAGATCGTCGGCCTCTACTGGCACTTCGTCGACGTGGTGTGGATCTTCATCTTCACCGTTATCTACCTGGTGCCCTCACCCACCAGCTGATCCGGGAGTCATCACCATGAGCACCGCCACCGAGTCACCCGTGGAGTCCCACGAGGCAGCACATGAGGAGGATCACGACCACCCGTCAGATCGTCGGTACATCCAGGTCGCAGCGATCCTGGCCATCGTCACGGCCCTCGAGGTGGCCACCTACTTCGTGGAGATGCCCGGCGAGGTCCTTATCCCCATGCTGATGGCGATGATGATCTACAAGTTCTTCTACGTGGCCGCCTGGTTCATGCACCTTCGCTTTGACAGCCCGTTGTTCACGAAGTTCTTCGTAGCGGGCCTGGTGCTGGCGACCATCGTCTACGGCATCACCCTCACCGTCTTCGAGTTCTGGCACAAGGGCTGAGGCGTCTCGTTGCCCAGGGGCGGCGACCCCACCCGGACCGTGAACTGGTCCTGATCCCGTGACGGCTCTACTGGCAGCCACTCCCGATCCCTGGCGATGGCAGGCCCACCCCGAGGTCTGGTTCCTGGTCGTTGCCGTCGTGGCCCTGGGCTGGTGGGCCACCCGGGTGATTGGCCCCCGGGTCGTCCCGGTTGGTCAACCGATCAGCACCCCGTTCCAGCGGCGGGCCTTCGTGGCGGCCACCGTGCTGCTGCTGGTTTCGGCCGACTGGCCGGTGCACGACATCGCCGAGGCACACCTCTATGCGGTGCACATGGTCCAACACATGTTCATCACCTTCATCGTGCCGCCGTTGTTCCTGCTGGCCATGCCGGCGTGGCTGGCTCGCCTCCTGGTGCTCGAGGGTGGCCGCGGGTCGAGAATCCTGCGTCGCCTGGCCCACCCAGTGGTGGCCGGCGTGCTGTTCAACGCCCTGACGGCACTTACCCACTGGAGTGGTGTGGTGCAGTGGTCGTTCGACTCCGGGGCCTTCCACTATTCGGTCCATCTGCTGCTGTTTGTCGCGGCACTGCTGATGTGGGTTCCGGTGGTGGCGCCCCTGCCCGAGTTGAGGATCTCGGTGCCGGGTCAGATGATCTACCTGTTCCTGATGTCGGTCATCCCGACCATTCCGGCGGCGTGGCTGACCTTCGCCGAAGGCACGGTCTACAAGCACTATGACGACGGCTTTGAGGCGTTCGGGGTGACGGTGACATCGGACCAGCAGGCGGCGGGGCTCATCATGAAGCTGCTGGGTGGCTTCTACCTGTGGGGGATCATCATCGTAAAGTTCATCGGCTATTCGCGTGTTCACCACCAGGAGAACCAGCAGATGCGACCGGCGGAGGGACGCCACCGTCGGCTGCACTCCGACGAGGAACCGGTCGAGTAGGGCCACGGCCCTCCCGCTAGGTTCGCACCCGTGATCGACATCCGGCTGCTGCGTTCAGATCCCGAGGCCGTGAAGGCCGCCCTGGCCCGTCGGGGTGAGGACACCTCCGGTCTCGATCAGATCATCGAGTTGGACGCCAGGCAGCGGGCCCTCGCCGAGGAACGGGATCAGGTCCGTAACGAGGTGAACACCATCTCCAAGGAGGTCGGTGGTCTCCACCGCGATGGTAAGGCTGCCGAGGCTGTCGAGTTGCAGGCTCGGAGCCGTGACTTGGGTGATCGCGAGGACACCCTGGCTAGTGAAGTCGACATGCTGGCCGACGAGATCCGCGACGCCCTGCTGCGCGTGCCGAACCTTCCCTCCGCTGACGCTCCCGATGGCCTGACCGAGGCCAACAACGTGCTGGTCCGCCACGAGCACTGGGATCCCGATGCCTACGGCGAGCACCAGCGGGTGCCCCACTGGGAGATCGCCGAACAGCTCGGACTCCTGGACGTGGAACGGGGCACCAAGCTCTCCGGCTCGATGTTCGTCATGTACACAGGCATGGGCGCCACCCTGTGCCGGGCGTTGATCCAGTACGGCCTGGACCGCAACGCGGATGCTTACCGGGAGATGCGTCCGCCAACGCTTGTCAAGACCGAGACCATGGTGTCCACCGGGCACCTTCCCAAGTTCGAAGAGGACGCCTACCACCTCGAACGGGACGACCTATGGGCCATTCCCACAGCCGAGGTGCCGCTCACCTCGTTCTGCCGGGACGAGGTACTCGACGAATCCGACCTGCCGATGAAACTCATGGCCCACACGTCGTGCTTCCGTCGCGAGGCCGGCTCCGCTGGGCGTGACACCCGTGGCCTACTCCGGGTCCATGAGTTCGACAAGGTGGAGCTGCTCTCGTACGCCACACGCGACCAGGCCCCCGAGGTGCACGCCGACATCCTGGCCAGGGCCGAGGCGGCCATCACCGACCTCGGGTTGTCCTACCGGGTGCTGGATCTGTGCGCTGGTGATCTAGGTGGCTCGTCGGCCCGCACCTTCGACCTCGAGGTGTACGCGCCGGGGGCCGACCAGTGGTTGGAGGTCTCGTCAGTGTCGTGGTTCAGCGACTACCAGGCCCGCCGGGCCAACGTCCGGTACCGGCCGACCGACGAGAAGGGCACACGGATCGTCGACACCCTGAACGGGTCCGGCCTTGCCGTACCGCGTGTCTGGGCCGGCGTGGTCGAGACGCATCGCCAGCCCGACGGCACGATCGCCATCCCGGAGGTGCTTCAGCCCTACATGAGGGGCGCCACCACCATCGGCTGACTGCCAGCCGTCAGACGCTGATCATCAGGCCGAGTGCTGCGGCCCCGACTCCCAACACGAGGGTGTTGAGAATGTGGCCCACCGAGCGACCCCGACGGGTGCCGATCCGGGTCTCACCGAGCGCCACGACGTCGGCGGCGAAGGTTGAGAACGTGGTGAACGCTCCCAGGCCACCCGTGCCGACGACCGTCAGCGTGCCGGCATCGGCGCCGGCCAGGAGTCCGAGGGCGAACGCACCGGACACGTTCACGGCCATCGTGCCCAGGTGACCGCCCGGCCAACGTCGGGTCGCTATCAGTCGAAGTCCCCCTCCAACTGCGGCGGCGGCCACGAATCCCAGCCCGATCAGCACGACGACTCCGTGGGTCGACCTCGAAGGATGGCTCGGCCGGTCATCCGACCCAGCAGGAAGGTGGCCAGCCCGCCGCCAACCGAGAGCACCGCGTAGCCGAACGCTCCCGACGCGTCGCTGGCCCGAAGGGCCTCGGCCACTTCGACGGCAAAGGTCGAGAAGGTGGTCAGGCCCCCACAGAATCCGACGCCGGCCAGCAGGCGAGTCGAGGAAGTGACACCGCGTCCCAGGAGAAGGCCCAGCAGGCCGCACCCCACCAGGTTGGCCAGCAGCACCGGTCCGGCCGGGCCGCCGTCCGCACCGACAGTTGCCTCCAGCAGCCCCCACCGGGTTGCCGCCCCGGTCACTCCACCGACAGCCACCAGGGCGAGTTCCCGCACGGACGGCCCGACGGCGGGGTAGGAGGGGCTGGACATCAGGCTGACACTAGGAGGCAGTTCGGGGTGTAACGGGTGTGCCGGTAGCGGCTTTCCTCGTCGCCAGGGCTAATAGTCGAAGAGAGATGGTATTTTCGACAATAGCGACCTAGTTTGACGGATGAGTATTACTAACATAAGTTTTGTCAATAAACATTCAGAGTTAACCGTTGATGAGGTCGTTACAAAAAATGCTTGCGACCTGCAGGAGAGACCTCTATGTCCACACCCGTCCACGTATACAAGGCCTACATCAAGGCCGACCTCGACGAGGTCTGGCGAGGACTCACCGACGGTGACCTCACTGCTCAATATCGAGGGCCTTGTCATCCCGACCTCGGTATGGCTGAGTACGGCACTGGGGTGAAGTCCGACTGGGAACCGGGTTCCCAAGTCCAGCACGTCACTGCTGACGGCAGTGTTGTTGCTGACGGTGAGGTGGTTGCCATTGACGCCCCGAATCGTCTGGAAGTTACTTTCCACGCTCACTGGGATCCTGAGTTGGAGGCCGAGGGCCCGGTGCGCGAGGTGTACCTGCTCGAGGACGAGAAGATGGGCCTCACCAAACTCACCGTCGAGTTGTATGACGCCGCCCTCGACAGCAAGACGATGGCCGACACGGTCGACCACTTTCCCTTCATCGTCTCAGGGCTCAAGACGCTGCTGGAGACGGGCACGCCACTGGTGGATTAAGAGGCCAGTCCCACTCCGATAGAGGCCGACGCCGAGCAGTCGAGCCACGAAAGGCACTTCCGATGCGTGACACCTTGTTGACCATTCACATCCTGGGCGCTGGCGTATGGATCGGCACCAACGTGATGGGGTTCATTATCAACCCGCGAATCAACCCGCGGGCATCGGAGATCGCTTCAGACCACTGGCACCGCACCGTCGTGGGGTTCAAGCGCTACCTCTACATACCGGCGTACCTGATTGTTCTAATTACCGGTGTGCTACTCGTGACCGCGGTCGATGACTCGCCCTACGAGATGTCCGACACGTTCGTGCTGATCGGGTTGTTAGCCGTTCTCGCTGGAGCGGTACTGGGCGAGATCTACGTCGCGCATCAGAGCCGCAAGGTGGCTGCTGCCTACGAAACTGGCGATATGCAAGCGGTGGCCCCTATTGAGCAGAAACTCGCGATCGCGTCGCTCGTCGACATGGCCGTCGTCGTGGTAGCCGTGGTGGCGATGGTCAGTACGTGGGGCGTCTGACGGGATC
>JASLKK010000021.1 GCA_030747595.1 Acidimicrobiales bacterium
GCACCACCTGTGTAGAGCCCCTAAGGACACCATATCTCTATGGCTTTTCTCTACATGTCAAACCCAGGTAAGGTTCTTCGCGTTGCCTCGAATTAAGCAACATGCTCCGCCGCTTGTGCGGGCCCCCGTCAATTCCTTTGAGTTTTAGCCTTGCGGCCGTACTCCCCAGGCGGGGCACTTAATGCGTTAGCTACGGCACGGAATCTGTTAGTTAGATCCCACACCTAGTGCCCAACGTTTACGGCGTGGACTACCAGGGTATCTAATCCTGTTCGCTCCCCACGCTTTCGCTCCTCAGCGTCAGTACCGGCCCAGAGTGCTGCCTTCGCTGTCGGTGTTCCTCCTGATATCTGCGCATTTCACCGCTACACCAGGAATTCCACACTCCTCTACCGGACTCAAGTCACAGCAGTATCGAGTGGCCTCTTGAGGTTGAGCCTCAAGTTTTCACACCCGACTTACTGAACCGCCTACGAGCTCTTTACGCCCAATAAATCCGGACAACGCTCGCCCCCTACGTGTTACCGCGGCTGCTGGCACGTAGTTGGCCGGGGCTTCTTCTGCAGGTACCGTCATTTTCGTCCCTGCTGAAAGAGGTTTACAACCCGAAAGCCTTCATCCCTCACGCGGCGTGGCTGCGTCAGGCTTTCGCCCATTGCGCAAGATTCCCCACTGCTGCCTCCCGTAGGAGTCTGGGCCGTGTCTCAGTCCCAGTGTGGCTGATCGTCCTCTCAGACCAGCTACCCGTCGATGCCTTGGTGAGCCGTTACCTCACCAACTAGCTGATAGGCCGCGAGACCCTCCCGAAGCGCCGGAGCATTTCCTCACCTGGCCATGCGACCTGGTGGGGATATCCGGTATTAGCCCGAGTTTCCTCGGGTTATTCCAGTCTTCGGGGCAGGTTCCTCACGTGTTACTCACCCGTTCGCCACTCACTCATGTGACCCGAAGGTCGAGTGCGTTCGACTTGCATGTGTTAGGCCCGCCGCCAGCGTTCGTCCTGAGCCAGGATCAAACTCTCCGTCGAAATCTCAAGCAGGGGTCGCCGAAGCGTTCCTGCCGTCGAATCATTGGTGCGACAGCTCCCGAAGGTGCTGCCGACGCGAGTTTGAGGTCGAGCGGGACACCAATCCCGTCCGACCTGGCACAGGGCAAGGGTGGTCGACCGAAGTCGTCCACCGTTGTCCGTACTCAGTGCTATTGAAATTGTTCAGGGTCTGTCCAGAGACAACTCGCGATCGTCTGTGGACAGCCCGCACTGGCTTTTTCGTCCTCTATCCCGTTTTCAAGGAGCACCTGGAGACCAGAGGGTCTCCCGGCACACGCCAATCACACAGGACGGATCCTGGTGGAGGCGGTGGTGCCCTCAACCCGACACAGAGATTCGATCCAATCGGACCTGCCGCTGGGCGGGTGCTCACGCTAAGGCGGTAGTGCCGCTCCATCAAGAGCGACTCCGTTACCCGTGAGCAGAGAAACACTATCCATCTGGCAGAGGCGCCCCAACCCGCCGCCCTACCTTTCTACCCTTTTCCGCGGTCAGGCAATGACGAGCGGCACCCCGCCCGAGCCGGACGATCGCGTACCCCGGACCTCAGACAGTGGGCCCGTCTGCCGGTCCGTCACCGGGGCCTTCGATAAGGAGGAGGTGTCGTTGACGCTTGCCCTTCTGCAGCAGGACGAACCGCCCGCCGACTACCGCCTCGTCAGGCAACGCCGTTACCTCGGTGCCCACTCGCTGACCGTTCACACGAACACCGCCCCCGGCAATGGTTCGCCGAGCATCGCCGCGTGACGAACAGAGGCCAGTTGCCTCGAGTGCATCGACCAGGGACTCTCCGCCAACCAACGTGCCAGCTCCCACAGAGGTCTCGGGGACGATCCCCCGAAGCGCATCAAGGACCGCTGCGGTGGGCGCCTCCGAGCCGAACAGGCCCGTGGCCGCCAGACGAGCCCGTTCCGTGGCGTCGGACCCGTGGACCAGATTGCACACCTCGTCGGCCAGGCGGTTCTGGGCCAGTCGTTGCTCTGGAGCCGACGCGTGCTCAGCCATCACCGCAGCCACATCGTCAACCGCCACAAGGGTCAACTGCAGGAGGAAACGCTCCACGTCCTGGTCGTCAACATTCACGAAGTACTGGTGCAGTTCGTAAGGCAGCGTCCGAGCGGGGTCCAACCAGACCGCACCATCGTCGGTCTTGCCGAACTTCGCCCCGTCGGCCCTCGTCACCAGGGGAACGGTCAACCCGTGAGCCGGCGCTCCGACGCGTCGGCGAATGAGGTCGATCCCGGCGGTGATGTTGCCCCACTGGTCCGAGCCACCGACCTGCAACTCGCATCCGTGGCGAGCGTGGAGTTCGTAGAAGTCGTTGGCCTGCAACAACATGTAGCTGAACTCGGTGAAGGAGATCCCCTGATCGCCAGCCAGACGGGCTCGTACCGACTCCTTTCCCAGCATTGTCCCGACGGTGACGTGCTTACCGACGTCTCGGAGGAACTCCAGTACGCCGACGCCCTCGGTCCAGTCGCGGTTGTCGACCAGCAAGGCAGACGCATCGCCGGGCAGCAGGTCACCCTCGAACCGGAGGAACGAGCGGAGCTGGACTGCCACCGCATCGACGTTGTGGTTGAGGGTCGGGCCGTCCAGGAGGTTGCGCTCAGCAGACCGACCGCTGGGATCACCCACCATGCCGGTGGCCCCGCCGGCCAGAGCGATCGGGCGATGGCCCGCATCCTGGAACCGGCGCAACAGGAGTAGGGGCACCAGGTGTCCGATGTGGAGGCTGTCAGCCGTCGGATCGAATCCGCAGTAGAGGGTGACCGGACCCTCGCCCAGCCGGCGACGCAGGTCGTCGATGTCGGTACTGTCCCGGATCAGTCCGCGGGCAGCCAGGTCGTCGAGGATCGTCGTACTCATGCCCCCAGTATGGGGCCTGTGGCCCACCGGCCGGAGGTCCATTCGAAGATGACGCTCCAACCCGACCGGAAGGCGAGACGACCGTCGTCCTGACGCCCCACGGTCGCCCCGCCGGGCCAGACTGGCCTGATGTCAAGGCATCCGACCTGCAGCGAGCGTGCCCGTCGCTCCGTCGGACTCAAACTGGTCTGTTCGTTGGTCGCCACGGCGATCCTTTCCACTTCGTGCTACAAGTACGAGACACGCGAGTTTGAGATCACCATTCCCGAACAGGCCGAATCGTCGGTGGTCGTTGCCCGCGACGGCCGCCCCATCACCACCCTCGTAGCCCCAGAGAACCGGACCAGCGCCCGCACCCTGTTCGAAATCCCCCGGATGGTCCGTGACGCCGTCATCGCCATCGAAGACGAACGGTTCTACGTCCACGATGGCATCGACCTGAAGGCCATCATCCGGGCCGCACGGACAAACCTGGAAGCTGGCGGTATCAGCCAAGGCGGCTCGACCATCACCCAGCAGTACGTGAAGCTGGCCATCATCCGTAATGCCGAACAGACAGCCAGCCGAAAACTCGAGGAACTCTGGTACGCCACCCGTCTCGAGGACCAGTACAGCAAGAACTTCATCCTGTTGCAGTACCTCAACACCGTGTACCTGGGTCACGGCGCGTACGGGGTTAAGGCAGCGGCCCAGACGTACTTCAACAAGGACATCACCCAGGTGAACCTGGCCGAGGCGGCCATGATCGCCGGAATCATCCAGCTCCCCGGGCGCTACAACCCGTACCTCAACTACTCCAAGAGCCTGCGACGCAGCCACCTGGTGCTCGACCGAATGCTGGCCAACGAGTTCATCACCGAAGAACAGCACACGGAAGCCATGGCCAACCCGCCGCGCCTCGAGGAGTACTCGGCCCGCCTCGAGACCCGCTATCCCGCCGGTCACTTCGTCGAGGAGGTCCGTCGGTGGTTCCTGGACAATCCGGCGTTCGGAGCCAGCCGCGGTGTCCGGGAACGGTTGCTGTTCGAAGGTGGCCTCCGCATCGAGACCACGGTCGACCTCGATCTGCAACGCTCCGCCGAAGCTGCCGTGGAGGCCCACCTCCCTGCCAATCAGGGCCACCCGGACGCGGCGGTCGTGGTGCTAGAGACGGGAACCGGCCAGGTGCTGGCCATGGTCGGTGGCCGGGATTTCTTCGCCACCGACAGCGACGCCAAGGTCAACCTGGCCGTCGGCTCCGGCCGACAGGTCGGCTCATCGATGAAGCCTGTCGCCCTGGCCGCCGCCCTGGAAGCCGGATGGCAGGCCACGGCCACCTACCCGGCACCCAATGTTTTGGAGTTCGAGATCGCCGGGGCCGACGAGGACAACAAGGTCTGGAGGGTCACGGGAGGCGTGGGCGGCCATGACGCAACCGAGGCCCGTTTCGAACACGGCCTCCAGGCCCTCCTCCAGTTCTGGATGCGCGAGGACCACACCGACGTACCGGCCGAGCATGTCGAGACGATCCGCGTCGAGAAGGAACGTGACGGCGAGACCGAGGTGACCTACGAAGCCGTGGACCTCACACAGTGGGTGGCCAACCGACGATGGGACTTCGACCGGGAGCGCCTGTTCGCCGACCGGATCGAGATGCTGGAGGCGATCCCGACCTGGACATGGGAACCGCCCGACGGGCAGGCCCTCGTCCCACCAGTCGACGCCGAAGAGGTGACCCTCATCCGAGCCACCCGAAGTTCGTTGAACACCGTCTTCGCCCAGTTGAGCGTCGAGATGGGCTCCCAACGGACCGTCAACATGGCCCGGCGACTCGGCATCCGGTCCCCCATCCAGAACGTCAACTCCAATGTGCTCGGGACCTCCAACACCACCATGCTGGACATGGCCACCGCGTACCACACGTTCGCCAACCGGGGGGTCTCGATCGCTCCCAGCTACGTCACCCGGGTGGCGCGGGCCGACGGCACCACCCTCTGGTCGTGGACCCGTACCCAAACCCGGGTATTGGATGCCCGTCTGGCCGACCAGGTGTCGTGGATCCTTGAGGGAACCATCGACCAGGGCACAGGCTGGCGGGCGCAACTGGAGGGCCGGCCCGCTGCCGGTAAAACGGGAACCACCCAGAACTATGCCGACGCCGTCTTCGCCGGCTACACCCCACAACGCACCACCGCGGTGTGGGTTGGTTTCCCCGAGGCCCAGATCCCCATGATTCCACCGACCACGGACCGAAAGGTCTACGGAGGGACCTACCCGGCCATGATCTGGAAGGACGTCATGGAAGCCGCCCACTTCGGTCTTCCCAGCGAGGACTTCCCCGCCTTCTCCCCGGTCAACACCGTGTTCGTCGCTCCGCGCCCGCTTGCCCCAGAAGAGCCAGCAGTTGACCTCGCTGCGACGACGACTGTGCCGGCGGGCCATCTGGCCACGCCGGAGCTGGCTGGGCTGACCCTGGACAACGCAAGAGCCATGCTGGCCGAGGCTGACCACGGCATCTGGATCGCCGAGATCCGCGAGGTTGAGGTGTCGGGCACTGAGGCGGGCACCATCATCGGCCAAGAACCGGCTATCGGATCGACCATTGAGATGGGTAGCACGATGCTCGTTGAGGTGGCCGTCGAACCACCGGTGCTCGATGGAGTGAACGTTCCCGATGTCACTTACCGGCTCTTCTCCGAGGCTCGACCAACCCTCGAGGCCCTCGGTCTGGGCTTCTCGGTCATCGTGGTGGCTGACCCCGACAAACCCGAATGGGAGCCAGGGCTCATCTGGTCCCAGGAACCCGCACCTGGCACCGTGGTCAACCCGGGCGCGGTCCTCGAGTTGCGGGTGACTCCGTGACCGTGTTGACCGCGACCAAGCCATCTCCGACCGGACGAGCCAAAATGGCCCTCCGGATCTTCCTGACCGTCCTCGTGGTGGCCATGGGCGTCCTCTGGTTCTACGCCTTCTTCCTCGCCCCATCGGGCAACCCCGACCGGATGGAAGACCGGTCCTGGCCGGAGACCGCTCAGGTGCTCTGTCTAGATGCCCACGTCGATCTAGCCCTCCTCCCCACCGCCCGTCAGGCCGACACCCCGGCGGAGCGGGCCGGCGATCTCGACGAGGCCACGGTGATCGTCCGGCGACTGGTCGACGACCTCGGTCGGATCCCCGGTGGCACGGCCCACGACCGATCACTGGTCGCACTGTGGTTGGCCGACTGGGAGATCTACCTAACTGACCGGGTCAACCACGCCGAGCGACTCCGAACAGAGGGAGATGTGAAACCCCTGCTTACCGCCCTCCCCAGTGGCGCGGGCAGCGTGCTGGAACGTATGAACGGTTTCGCCCGGGCGAACGACTTCGAGGCCTGCCTCGACCCCGGAGACATGTAGGGAGACCCCGGAGACATGTAGGGATTCTGGAACCCCCGGGACCCGACGCTCAGATCTCGAGTTCCTCGAGGCGGCTCAGGGCCCGGTCAGCGAGACGGATGAGTCCGGGATCTGCTCCCATGCCCACCAGATCCCCCCGGTCCACCCATTTGAGCGCCTCCGACTCATGGTTGCCCACCGGCACCGAACCCGGAGGCGCCACTACCAGATAGCGGATGTCATGGTGCTCGTGAGGGTCCTCAGACGGTGGATCGACCATGTGCACGTCGAGATCCACTGGTGGCTCCACTAGTCGGAGCCCGGAAATTCCCGTCTCCTCGACCGCCTCTCGTAGTGCCACGCGGGCCAGGTCGCCGTCGCCGTCGGCGTGGCCACCCGGCTGCAACCAACGCTGCAGCTTGGTGTGGAACAGCACGAGGATTCGGTTGTCCGACGGATCTACGACAAGGGCCGAGCCGGTCAGGTGGCCTGGTCGACAGCTCCGGGATAGGGCGTCGGGGTGCGAGGCCAGCAGATTCAGAATGCGGTCTCGATCCGGGCCGGCCGGGCCGGCCGCCACGACGTCCGTCAGGTCGGGGGTAGACCGCCCGGCCATCTCGCTGATCCCGGCGGTGGCTCCCCCGAACAACCCCGGATCGACTTCCCGTTGGCCGCTCACCCGCCCAGGTGGGTGCGGATGGCTTGCGGCGGGGGCATTGGCACGTGGTCGCCCACAGACACCCCGACGTAGTACACGGTGGCGGTCAGCACCAGGTGGTCTTCCACTCGGGCTTCGAAGGCCATATCGAACGAGGTGGTCCCCCAGCGGGCCACCTCAGCCGTGACCACCAGGTCGTCGTGGACGCCCGCCGGCCCGTGCCAGGTCAGATCGGCCCGCCGCAGCATTATCTCCCAGCCTGTCTCTTCGAAGTTCCCATCAAAGGCGCGAAGCCAGGTGTCGGAGACGTCGTCTAGGTAAGCCAGGTAGTGAGCGTTGAACACCACGCCCTGAGCATCGACCTCGCCATATCGGACTCGGATGGTCTGTGTGTAGCTCACGGTCAGGCCAACAAACGGGTCCGTTGGGCAGCCAGCTGCTCAGAGAACCGGTCCCTTTGTATGGCCACCGGTCCTGGTCCGGCGCCCCCTGGCGTGGTCCGCCGCCGAACGGCGGTACCCGGATCCAGTAGGTCAGCCGCCTCGGGGCCCAGCCGCTCGTCGGCGGCTACCAGATCGGCTAGCGAGCCCTCGCCGGCCAGGGCGGCCCGGACTAGCGCTCCGACCACGGCGTGGGCGTCCCTAAATGGCATGCCTGCGGCCACCAGGTGCTCGGCCAGGTCGATGGCTGCCGCGTACGGGCTATCGGCCGCCTCGGCCATGCGGTCTGTATGGAAGACCAGCGTGGACACCATGCCGTCCAGGGCCAGCAGCGTGAGCCGGATGGTGTCGCAAGCATCGAACAGCGGTTCCTTGTCCTCCTGCAAGTCCTTGTTGTAGGCCAGCGGGAGTCCCTTCAAGCTGGTCAGGAGGCCAGTTAGGTGCCCGACGAGGCGTCCAGCCTTGCCACGGGCCAACTCAGCGATGTCAGGGTTCTTCTTCTGGGGAAGCATGGAGGAGCCGGTCGAGAAGGCGTCGTCGAGGTCGACGAAGCCGAATTCGTCTGTGGACCACAGGACCAACTCCTCACCGATCCGTGACAGGTGGACCCCAAGCAGGGCGAGGGCGAACAGCGCCTCGGCCACGAAGTCCCGGTCGCTCACCGCATCCAACGAGTTCTCAAACCGGGCAGCGAAGCCCAGATCGGCCGCCACGCTGTCGGGGTCAAGGGGCAGCGAGGACCCAGCCAGGGCTCCGGCCCCCAGCGGGGAGACGTCGGCCCGGTCCCGGGCGTCCAGGAGCCGGTCCACGTCCCGGGAAAGTGCCCACCCGTGGGCGAGCAGTTGGTGGGCCAGAAGGACCGGCTGGGCCTGCTGGAGGTGGGTGTAGCCAGGCAGGTACGCCTCGCCGGCGTCGTCGGCCCGGGAGGCCAGCGTGTCCTGGAACGAGGTAACTAGGGCGGATAGGTCGGTCAACTCCCGCAGGGTCCAAAGCCGCAGGTCGGTGGCCACCTGGTCGTTTCGGCTCCGACCAGTGTGGAGTCGGGCCCCCGCCTCTCCAGCCAGTTCGGTGACCCGCCGTTCGACCGCGGTGTGGATGTCCTCGTCGGACACCACGAAGGTGAACGATCCGTCGGATAGCTCGGCCTCGGTGGTGTCCAACGCCTCGAGCACCGAATCAGCATCAGTCGCCGACATCAGCCCCACCCGGGCCAGCATCCGGACGTGGGCCCGCGAACCGTCCACGTCCTCACGGAACATCCGCCGGTCGAAGGCCAGGCTGTTGTTCAAAGCCTGCAGAGCCTCGCTGGGCCCGCCTTCGAAACGACCGTGCCACAGGGTTGCCACGCCGCTCAGCCCCCCGTCCGGGCAGCCCGCCGGGCCACCGTCCGCAACCGCAGGGCGTTCAACTTGATGAAGCCCTCAGCATCGGCCTGATCGTAGGCACCCTCATCCTCCTCGAACGTGGCGATGGCCTCGTCGAACAGCGTGTCAGCCGACTCGCGGCCCACCACCTCGATGTTGCCCTTGTAGAGCCGCAGCCTCACCCGGCCGTTCACGAAGGCCTGGCTGTGGTCGATCGCCACCTGGAGCATCTCCCGTTCAGGACTGAACCAGAATCCGTCGTAGACCAGCTCCGCATAGCGGGGCATTAGCTCGTCCTTGAGGTGGGCCATCCCCCGGTCCAGGGTGATCGACTCGATGGCCCGATGGGCCTTGAGCATGATCGTGCCGCCAGGCGTCTCATAGGCACCCCTTGACTTCATTCCCACGAACCGGTTCTCGACAATGTCGGTCCGGCCGATGCCGTTGGCGCCGCCGACCTGGTTCAGTTTGACCAACACCGTGGCCGGCGACATGGCGACACCATCGAGGGCCACCACGTCACCACCCTCGTAGGTCAGGTCTAGGTAGGTGGCTTCGTTGGGCGCCATCTCCGGGCTGACCGACCACCGCCACATCTCACTGGGCGGCTCGGTCCACGGATCCTCCAGCGGGCCGCCCTCGTACGAGATGTGGAGCAGGTTGGCGTCCATGGAGAAGGGCGACTTGGTCCCCCGCTTCATCTCGACCGGGATGTCGTGCTTCTCGGCGTAGTCCAGCAAGCTCTGCCGGGACCCGAGGTCCCACTCCCGCCACGGGGCGATGACCCGGATGTCGGGCCGCAGGGCGTAGGCCCCCAGTTCGAACCGGACCTGGTCGTTGCCCTTGCCTGTGGCTCCGTGACTGATGGCATCGGCTCCGGTCGCGTCGGCGATCTCGACCAGCCTCTTGGCGATCAGTGGCCGGGCGATCGACGTGCCCAGTAGGTACTCGCCCTCGTACAGGGCGTTGGCCCGGAACATCGGGAACACGAAGTCCCGGACGAACTCCTCCCGGAGGTCCTCGATATAGATCTCGGACACACCCATAGCCTCGGCCTTGGTCCGTGCCGGTTCGAGTTCCTCGCCCTGACCCAGGTCAGCGGTGAAGGTCACGACCTCGCAGTCGTACTCCTCCTCCAACCATCGGAGGATGATCGAGGTGTCCAGGCCGCCTGAATAGGCCAGCACGACCTTGTCGACGCCCGTCCTGTTGCTGCTCACGTTCGTTTCTCGCTTCCGTCTTTCATTCTTGTCTCTTGTACTTGTCTCTGATCTTCGTGCTCACTGGCGTCGGCCGGGTCAGGCCTGGAGGCCAGCCAGTTCCCGCAACCGGTCGGCCAACTCCGCTCCGGTTATGCCCTCTGCGGCGACCACCATCAGCGTGTCGTCACCGGCCACCGTGCCGATGGACCCCTCGAGACCGGTCCGGTCGAGCGCTGAAGCCACCACATGAGCCGAGCCGGGCGGCGTCCGAAGAACCACGAGGTTGCCCGACGAGAACACGTCGACCACCCATTCGCCGAGTACTCGCCGTAGCTGATCGGCCGGTACCACCCGGTCGGCCGGATGCTCGGGTATGGCGTACACGCTGTCACCACCAGGCACTCGCACCTTGATGGCCCCGAGATCGTCGAGGTCGCGCGACACCGTGGCCTGGGTCGAGGCGATGCCCTCGCCGGCCAGGAGCCCGACCAGTTGCTCCTGGCTGCTGACCGGATGGTCGCCCAGCAGCCGGGCCACCCGGTGCTGCCGCTGGTGCTTGCTCATTGCGTACCCCCGTCGCCCAGGAGGTAGGCCAGCAGACCCCGGGCAGCGTGCATCCGGTTGGCCGCCTGGGGCCAGACCCGGCTGGCCGGACCGTCTACCACGCCGTTGGTGACCTCCTCGCCCCGATGGGCTGGGAGGCAGTGCAGGAAGAGGGCCTGCGGGCCTGCGACCTCCATCAGGTTCTCGTCGATCCGGAAGGCCTCGAAGTCCTTGTGACGGCGGGCCGACTCAGCCTCCTGCCCCATCGACGTCCACACGTCGGTGTAGACAGCGTCCACGCCGGCCACCGCCTCGGCAACCCGCTCGGTCTCGGTGAACAAAACGCCGGCCGCCGCCAACCGGTCCCGGTCCACCGCTGTCAACCGATAGCCCGGAGGGCCAGCGAACCGGACCTCGATGCCCAGCATCCCGCAGGCCAGGGCCAGCGACCGGAAGACGTTGTTGCCGTCACCCACGTAGGCAATGGACCGCCCGGCCAACGCCTCCGAGGATCCCCCACCGAGTTCGTCGGTCAGGGTCAGGACGTCAGCCAACGCCTGGAGCGGATGGGCGGCGTCGGACAACATGTTGACCACTGGGACCACGTCCTGGCCAGCCATTCGCTCGACGGTCACGTGGTCGAATACCCGGGCACCGATGCAGGCGTGGTACGAAGCCAGAGTCCGGGTTACGTCCTCCACCGACTCCCGCACATCCATCCCCACCTCGGCAGCCTGAATGTGGACGGGGTGGCCACCCAGTTGGAAGACAGCCATCTCCATGGAGTTCCGGGTCCGGGCCGACGGCTTCTCAAACACCAGCGCCATGCCTTTCCCAGCTAACACCTGCGGTGGAGTCGGATCGGCAGCAAGGGCCAGAACCCGATGGAGCTCCTCCACGCTCAGGTCGTCGATTTCCAGCAGGTGCCGCATCACGAATGCCCTCCGGATTCAGTGGTCCCATCGTCGGAGGCGGAGCCCTCAGCCAACACACTGGCCAAGATCCCCACGCCCTCGACCAGTTCATCGCTTGAGATGGTCATCGGCGGGGCCAGCCGCAACGCCGTCGGAGTCACCCCGTTGACGATTAACCCTGCGGCCAGGCATGCGCGGGCCACCTCGCCGGCCGTTCGTCCCGCGAGGGCCACCGCATCCAGTTCGACACCCAGCAGCAGGCCGAGGCCCCGGACCGATGACACTCCGGGGATCGCCTCGAGAAGGACAGTGAGTTCCGCACCCCGCTCGCGGGCCTTCCGGGGGGCGTCCATTTCCTCCATGATCCGGAGGACCTCGCGTGCACCGGCGGCAGCCAGGGGCTGGCCGGCGAAGGTCGACCCGTGGTCACCCGGTCCGAAGGCGGCCGCCACGTCGGCGGTGGCCCACACGGCGCCGATCGGCACCCCGTTGCCCAGTCCCTTGGCCATGGTCACCACGTCGGGGGCGATGCCCGCATGTTGGAAGCCGAACCATTCGCCCGTACGACCGAGGCCTGTCTGGACCTCGTCAATGATCAGCAGCATCCCCCGCTCGTCACACAGCCGCCGGACGCCCTGCAGGAAAGTCATATCGGCCGGATTGACCCCGCCTTCGCCCTGCAGCGGCTCAAGCAGGATGGCCCCCACCTCAGGCGCCAGGGCGGCCTCGACGGCCGCCAGGTCGTTCCACGCGGCGTGTCGGAACCCCTCGGGGATCGGCTGGAAGGGCTCATGCTTCTCGGGCTGGCCGGTGGCCGCCAAGGTGGCCATCGTCCGGCCGTGGAACGACCGGAAGGCAGCTACCACACCGTGACGTCCCCGACCGTGGAACTTCCGGGCCAGCTTCAGGGCGGCCTCGTTGGCCTCGGCACCCGAGTTCTGGAACAGGATCCGACCGGACCCACCGGCTGGATCAACTTCTGAACCAGTACCTGACCGGATCAACCGGTCGAGCCGCTCGGCTACCTCCAACTGGGGTTCGGTGATGAAGAGGTTGGACACGTGCAGCAGCGTCGAGGCCTGATCAGCCAGAGCGGCGGCCACCCGGGGATGGGCATGGCCTAGACCGGTCACCGCCAGCCCACACAGGAAGTCGAGGTACCGGTTGCCGGCATCGTCGAACAATTCGGTGCCCGAACCCCGTACGAAGGTGACCGGTGGGACGCCGTAGTTGCCCATGAGCACGTCAGACCACCGCTCAGTGGGAGTGGCGGTCATGATCCGTCCACCCCGTCATCAGGGACGCCCACGCCATGACCGTCGGCCGCCACCCCGCCATCCGGCAGGACCATGGTGCCGATTCCCAGGTCGGTGAAGAGTTCAAGCAGCACCACATGGGGGATCCGACCGTCAACCATGTGGGCCGAGCCCACACCGGCTTCCACGGCGTCCACGCACGCCTGCACCTTGGGGATCATTCCCCCGCTGATCATGCCGTCCGCGGTCAAGGCAGCCAGACCGGTGAGGTCGACTCGAGAAATCCTCGACGATGGGTCGTCCACATCGGCTAGCAGGCCTTCCACGTCGGTCAGGTAGAGGATCCGTTCTGCGCCCAGCGCACCAGCCAGGGCAGCGGCCACCGTGTCGGCATTGATGTTGTAGGCCTGCCCGGTCAAGTCGGCGCCGATGGTCGAAACCACCGGGATCAGGTCCTCGGCCAGTAGCCGTTGGATGATGGCCGGGTTGACCGACTCAACATCGCCGACAAAACCCAGTTCCGGGTTGCGGGCCGATGCCCGAATGAGCCCGGCGTCCTCGCCCGACAGGCCCACGGCCATCGAACCGTGCCGGTTGATGCTGGACACGATGTCCCGATTGACCTTGCCGACCAGCACCATCCGGGCCACGTCGAGGGTCTCGGCATCGGTGACCCGCAGACCCTCCCGGAACTCGGACTTGATTCCCAACCGATCCATGAGGGCCCCGATCTGGGGGCCACCGCCGTGGACGACCACGGGCCGGATCCCCACCGAGTGCATGAGGACGACGTCCTCGGCGAACCGGGCCGCCAGGTTCTCGTCGACCATGGCGTTTCCGCCGAACTTGACCACGATGATCGAGCCGGCGAACCGTTGGATGTAGGGCAGCGTCTCGACGAGCACCGCGGCGCGACGTTCCGGCGAGAAGTCGCTGGTCGAACTGTCGACAGACGGATTACCGGGAATGGGTTCGGTGCTCATGAGGTCCGCATGTTCTCGTCGATGTAGGCGTGGGAAAGGTCGGTGGTGACGATCCACGCGGAGCCGTCACCCTGGCCGAGGTCAACCTCGAGGTCGATCCGACGACAGGCCATGTGGGCGGTCAGGGCATCGGCATCGACGGGCTGCACGGCCTCGTCGGCGTACACCACCTGTCCGCCGTAGGAGATCGAGATAGTGGCCGGATCGAAGGAGATGCCCGCTGCACCCATCTCCGCAGCGATACGTCCCCAGTAGGGATCCTCGCCGTACCAGGAGCACTTCACCAACTGGCAGTTGGCGGTGTCCCGGGCCCCTTTGGCCGCCTCGGCATCGTTGGCCGCTCCGGTCACCGTCAGGAACACCGTCTTGGTCGACCCTTCGGCATCGTCGGCCATCTGAATCGCCAGATCCCGGCAGGCATCGGACAGGGCCAGCCCCAACGTCTCGGTGTCGACCGGTCCCGCGCCACCGGACGCCAGCAGCAGCACGGTGTCGTTCGTGGACTCAGCACCGTCGACGGTCAGACAGTTAAACGACACACCGACGGCGGACTGTAGGAGCTCGGTTGCCGTACCCGCATCGACCTCTGCGTCGGTGGTCAACACGGCCAGCATGGTGGCCATATTGGGCTCCAGCATGGCGGCACCCTTAGCTACCCCACCGACCGTGAACACGCCCCCCGTAGTTGTCGGACCGGTGGCCACCGTGGTCTTAGGCACTTTGTCGGTGGTCATCATGGCCACCGCGGCATCTGGTCCCCCATCGGGGTCCAGGGCGGCAGCTACAGACGGGATGGCCGGGGCGATCCGGTCCATGGGAAGCGGGTAACCAATCCAGCCTGTGGAGCAGACAAGCACCTCGTGCGGAGCGCAGCCCACGGCCTCGGCGGTGAGGACGCACATGGCTTCGGCGTCAGCCCGACCAGCGGCCCCGGTGGCCGCATTGGCGTTGCCACTGTTCAGGATTATGGCGGCTGCCCTGCCTCCGCTGGCCGACAGGTGGTCCCGGCAGACCAGAACGGGTGGGGCCGTCATCCGGTTGGAGGTGAACACCCCGGCTGCCGTGACCGGGATGCCATCTGTGGTGGCCACCATGGCCAGATCGTCGGCCCCTGAAGCCTTAACCCCGCAGGCCATGCCAGCGGCTACGAATCCCGGGACGGAGGTGACGCTCACGGGTAGACCCCGATGGAGGTGAGCCCGGTGGCTTCGTCTAGGCCTAGGGCTGCGTTGGCGCACTGCACGGCCTGGCCCGAGGCGCCCTTCACGAGGTTGTCGATGGCGCACAGCACCACCACCCATCCGGTCCGCGGGTCCACCCGGGCCGTCAGGTGTGCGGCGTTGGATCCGAGGGTGGCCTTGGTAGACGGTGATCGCTCGTCCACCACGATGAACGGTTCGCCGGCGTAGGCCTCGGCCAGGAGGGTTAGGGCCCCGTCGGTGTCCAGGTCACCGGTCGGCCGGGCATAGCAGGTGGCCAGAATGCCTCGGTTCATGGGCGCCAGGTGGGGGGTGAATATGACTGACACGCCGTCCACGGTGGTCCCGTCGGCCCGGGTGCTGAGGACCTGTTCGATCTCCGGGGTATGCCGATGGCCGGCCAGGCCGTAGGCCGTGTAGTCCTCGTCGACCGTGCAGAAGCTGGTGTTGGGCTTCGGGGGCCGACCGGCTCCCGACACGCCGCTGGCCGCGTCGACTACCAGGCCAGCAGGGTCGATGGCACCGGCCCGCACGAAGGGCACTAGGGCCAGCGCCGAGGCGGTGGGATAGCAGCCGGCAGCGGCCACCAACCGGGCACCAGCCAGGTCGGACCGAAAGAGTTCCGGGAGGCCGTAGACGGCTTCGTCTAGCAGGCCTGGTACCTCATGGTCCTCGCCGTACCAGATCGGGTACAGGGTGGCGTCCCGGAGTCGGAAGTCGGCGGCCAAGTCGACAACGTGGCCCACCCGGTCGAGAAGCTCGGGCACCAGAGCCTGGGAGGCCCCGTGGGGCAAGCCCAGGAAGGTCACATCGCACCCGTCGACAGCCGCCGGGTCTGCCGGCGTGTACGACAAGTCCGGATAGTGGGCGGCAAGGCTCGGGTAGAGGTCGGCCACCGCGGTACCGGCCTGGGTCTCTCCGGTGGCGATGGCCACCTCAAAGTCGGGGTGGCCGGCGCACAACCGAAGGAGCTCGGCGCCGGTAAATCCGGAGGCCCCAATGATGGCGATCTTATACATGTCTCAATTATGCTATCTGCTGCATACTAATCCAACATATCTATCCAGATTTCCGCATATCTGCAGGTCAGCGGCAGAATGCCTCATCGTTTGACGTGGCGTCTTTAGTCGTTGTCGGCGTTGATCACACCAACGACGACTGGTTCGAACCCGACAGCCGAAAGGGTCACATCCACCGCCTGGTCGCCATCAGAAAGACCGTCGTTCACGCCGGTCACCACCACCGTCTGGGGCGTATCCCAGTTCGACGCAGTAAACGTCAACGCCGAAGCCAACACCACCGCCTCAGACAGGTCCGAAGACGCCACCGAAACAACCACGTCACCGGCCGGCTCAGACCCCAGAGCAAACGTAAACGAGTCCGAAGAACCCGACTCCGACATCACCGTCGAACCCTCCGACTCCACCAACGACCCGAACCCGACAACACAAGCCGGCAACACGTCCTCGACCTCTTCTTCTTCGACCGGTTCGTCGACGGGTTCTTCGGCAGGTGGTTCCGGGCAGGAATCACCGTTTGAGTCGGACGAGGACGACACGACCAGCTGAGGGCCACCGTCGTTGTCGGCGTTGATCACACCAACGACGACTGGTTCGAACCCGACAGCCGAAAGGGTCACATCCACCGCCTGGT
>JASLKK010000022.1 GCA_030747595.1 Acidimicrobiales bacterium
AAGATCACCGTGATCGGCCACGCCGACTCCGGTGACATTGCTGCGTCCAACGCCAACGTCGTCTACGAGTACGCCCCCGGCGGCTCGTCGCTCGGCGAAGGCAACCTCGTCGTACCGGCACCCAAGCCGCAGAGGGGAGGGACCCTCCGCTACGCCATCGAAGCTGATGTCGACGGTCTCAACCCAACCTCGTCGGCGATCTCGACTGCCGGGTACGTGATGGGAGCTGCCGTCTTTGACACCCTCGCAACCGGTTCTGTAGACGGAGACTGCATTCCGGGTCTTGCTGAGTCGTTCGAACACAATGAGGACTACACCTCATGGACCTACAAGCTTCGTGAAGGAATCCTGTTCCACGACGGCAACGAGGTGACAGCAGAGGACGTCGTCTACAGCGCTGAGGTCCAACGAAACGATCCGTTGGTCGGACTGGCCGTCATGCCGTTCTACCCGACCGAGGGGGCTTTCGAGGCCCTAGACCGGTACACGGTCCGGTTCAACCTCCTTGACTCATGGGCGAACTTCTGCCCGACCAGCCAACTCGCCTGGGTGGCCTCAAAAGCATGGCTCGTGGCCGCCCTGGAGGACCCGACCCTGGATCAGCAGCCGGTTGGCTCCGGCCCGTTCCGGTTCGACAGCCGGACCGAGGATTCGGTGACGCGGTTCGTCCGCAATGAGGGCTACTGGGGAGGCGAAGTATGGCTCGACGCCGTCGAGTACATACCCGTCCCCGATCCGGATACCCGGACCGACCTGTTGCTGGCAGGAGAAGTCCACGCCCTACATACGACCAATGACGAGAACATCGAGATCCTCGAGAACTCAGACGGGGTTTACAGCCTCCGCAGTCAGAAGCCGCATGGCGGAGGCGAGAGCTTCATCATGTTGAACTCATCGGTTGCCCCGTTTGACGACATCCGGGCCCGAAAGGCTCTGGCCTACGCCACACCGAAGCAGGACTATTTGACGCTGATTACCGCTGGTCTGGGGGTGTCTGCAGATCAACTGTTCGAACCGGGTAGCCCGTATCACAACCCGGCCGTCAAGCAGGAAGCCGACATGCCCGATGAGGCTGTTGCTATGGCTGCCGAATACTGCGCAGACCTGCCAGAAAACTGCAGCAACGGAAAGATCAACATGGAGTACATGTTTGTCGAAGGCTCTGTTGTAAACCAGCGGTCGGCAGAGTTGATGGAGAAGGGTTGGAGTGTCGCGTTCAACGTGGACTTCGACCTGAACAACCAGCAGCAGCACATTCAGAACGCGGCACTGGGGTGGTATAACGCGGTGGCCTGGCGCCAGTTCGGTTCGTACCGGCCCGAGGGCGACAACGTCTGGCTGATGTGCCGCACGGTGGGATTCATCTCCCTGAACTGGCCGAAGTACTGCGACGAAGAGCGCGATTCGCTGTTGTGGGAGGCCACGGGGACGACCGATGAAGCCATCCGCACGCCGTTGTTCCAGGAACTGGCGCAGAAGCTCCACGACGACTACCTGTACATTTTCCTCACGCACGTCCAGTGGACCAACTCCTTTGCTGACAACGTGCACGGGGTTTGCGAGGCAGACACACCTGAGGGACACCGGATCTTCTGTCCTAGTGACGGGGTCGCTGGGGTTCGTACCCTCTGGCTGTCGGAGGGCTAACCCGGATTGCAGAGGGGCGGTCCCCAGACTTCAAATTAGAGCTCTGCCACCGAGATGAGATTCTGGGGTCTCCGGGTGGGCATGCTCATCGCGCTCTTGCTTGCGGTGTCCATGTTCACCTTCGGAGCGATGAACCTCCTGGGCGATCCGCTCTTCAACATCCTTGGCCCGGTTGCCGGTGACACCGAAAATCCGGAAAACCTCGCCAAGATCCAAGCGGCCAAGGAGCAGTTTTACCTCGACCGCCCGCTTCCCGAACGTTACGTCCGGTGGCTCGGAGACTTCGTCACAGGAGACTTCGGAGTCCGGTTCTCAGCTTCCGGACAACCACCGGTAAGCGAGGTAATCAAGGAACGCCTTCCCCGAACACTGGCCCTTTCTGGAATGGCCATGACCTTCACGCTGGCCATCGGTATCCCGTGGGGCTTGTGGTCGGGTTCAACATCAAAAAAGGGCCTAGATCGGCTGTCGACCGGCGTGGCGTTCTTCCTCGTATCGATACCCAACTTCGCCCTTGGTGTGGTCCTCCTCTACGCGGTTGGTTTCCGCCTCGGCTGGATGCCCGTCAGGTTCGACGCCGGTGACCCGTTTTGGCAACGCATGCACCAACTGGTCCTTCCCGCACTGACCCTGGCCCTGGGCGGCGCCGCTGTCTACCAGCGGCTCCTGCGGACCGACATGATCACCACCCTTCAGGAGGACTTCATCTTGATGGCCCGGGCCAAGGGCCTGTCTCGGAGGCACATCCTTTTCCGGCATGCCCTGCGACCGTCGTTGTTCTCGGTGGTCACCCTTTTCGGGATCAACGCAGGGGCCGTGTTCGGTGGGGCCCTCATCGTTGAACTGATTTTCGGAATCCCAGGGATCGGATCGTTGTTCGTCGAATCGATCTTCCGTGAGGACTTCCCCGTGGTACTCGCCCTGGTGATGATTCTGACCGCAGGATTCGTTGTCATGAACTTCGTCGTCGACGTCCTCTATTCGATCATCGACCCCAGAGTCCGACAGTGAAGCTCACAGCCGAACCCCCGATGGATGAGTCCTCTGGAGCGGTCAAGGCGCGTCGGCTCGGGTTGGGCTTCTGGCTCCCAATGGGCTGGATCTTCCTCATAGTCGGTGTGGCACTGCTTGCTCCAGTTCTTCCCCTCAAGGACCCCACCGACTATTTCATTCGACCTGGAGAACGCCCGCCCTATCCGCCGTCGGCCGACCACTGGTTCGGAACAGACCAAGATGCCCGCGACATGTTCTCGCGGATCATCAGCGGGGCCCGCGTCTCCCTGGCCGTTGGCTTCATGACCGTCACGATGAGTTTCATCGTCGGAGGAACTCTAGGGATGGTTGCTGGCCTGGTAAGGGGCTGGTTTGACCGGCTCGCCTCGTTCCTCTTCCTCGTCGTGCTGTCCTTCCCAGGCATCGTGCTGGTGATTCTCATAATCGCGCTGATCGATCGAAGTGTCCTGACCATCTCGGTGGTACTGGCCATCGGCGGTATCGCGCCAGTGGGACGGCTGGCCCGTGCCGCGACACTGAGCTTTGCCGAAAGGGAATTCGTGATCGCCGCGAGGACTCTTGGGGCACGAAACTCCCGCATCCTCTTTCGAGAACTTCTCCCCAACGTCGTCATCCCCATGGGAGCCCTGGTGCTCCTAGGAGTGGCCTCAGCGATCTTGGCCGAGGGCGGCCTGGCGTTCCTCGGCCTGTCAATCGAGAAGGGAGAGACGTGGGGGAAGCTCATTCGTAACGGCTCGGGAAGCAGGGTCCTACGAGACTCTCCGTGGGTCGCGTTCGGTCCCATCACCGTGATGTTCCTCACCCTCGCGTCGATCAACTACATCGGCGACTACCTCCGCGATTTCTTCAACGTCCGAGAAACAGGCCTCGGACAATGACCGGTCGACAAGCACCATTGCTGAGTGTCCGGGACCTAAAGGTGGTATTCCCGACCCCGATCGGGATGGTGCATGCCGTCGACGGGGTGTCTTTCGACCTCGAAGCCGGCCAGTCCATGGGAATCGTCGGGGAATCCGGTTCAGGAAAAACAGTGACAGCCAAGACCCTGATGAACCTTCTTCCCTCCTATGCCCTGGTCGACGGTTCGGTGAACTTCGATGGTCGAGACCTACGCGCCCTGGCCGCCGAACGGAAGACCGAGAAGCACCTCTGGGGCGTTGAGATCTCCATGGTCTTCCAGGACCCGATGACGTCACTCAATCCGGTCAAGAAGGTCGGCGAACAGATCGCCGAATCAGTGCGCTATCACCTCGGACAGACGAGAACGGCAGCTCGCCGTCAAGCAGGCGACCTACTCGAACAAGTAGGGATTCCCGAACCGGGAAGAAGGCTCGACGAATACCCCCACCAACTATCAGGAGGCCTCCGCCAACGGGTAGTAATCGCAGCGGCCCTGGCGTGCGAACCACGGATACTCATTGCCGATGAACCCACCACGTCGTTGGACGTCACCGTCCAGAAGCACATCTTGGACCTGCTCGACGATCTTCGTACCGCACGGGGGATGGCGATGATCCTCGTCACCCACGACCTCGGCGTCGTCAAAGGCCGGACTGACGAAGTGATGGTCATGTACGCCGGTCGAACCATGGAAGAGGCCTCCACCGGAGCGGTCTTCTCCCAGCAGGGCCACCCCTACACCGAGGCTCTGATTGAAACCATTCCGAAGATCAACTCAGCCAGCCATACACGACTGGTGCCGATCCCTGGCCAACCACCGGTTACTACCAGTCCACCCGCCGGATGCCCGTTTGCCGATCGGTGCCGCTACGCGACCGACCTTTGCGTGGCGCAGGGCCCACCCCTGACGGCCCTTGGCAACGGCCACCACGTTGCGTGTCACACACCGGTCAGGACCCCAGCCGCCGAGACGGCTCTAGCAGCCAACGCAGCGCGGGGCCACACGGCGACCGGGTTGGAGATCCACCAGTCCGGAGTGCCGACCGGGGCAGTCACCGACGGTCTAGGGGAACAAATCTGATGGCGGGCCGTGGCACCATCCAACTCCGAAGCGGCGAGGACATCATCCTCCGGGTGGAGAACCTCGTCCAGGAGTTCCCGGTCGGTCGCAACCGTGTGGTCCACGCCGTGTCGGACGTCTCTTTCGACCTCCGGAAGGGGGAGACCCTGGGCATCGTTGGCGAATCCGGCTGCGGCAAGTCCACGACAGCTCGGGCCATAGTTCAGCTTCCGCCACCCACCAGCGGTCGGGTGGTCCTGGACCCCAGCTCCGAAAATGAGATCGACCTGACCCGTCTGTCAGGCCACGACCTGCGCGATGTACGGCCGAGACTCCAGATGATCTTCCAGGACCCAATCTCGTCGCTGAACCCGCGGAGGCGGGTGAAAGACATCGTCAGTGAGGGTCTCGAAATTTGGTCCAACGGAGACATCGGAACCGAAGGAAGGGAACGAGTCGAGGAAGTCCTTCACGCTGTAGGCATCGACCCGGTTTTGGCGGCATCCCACCGGCCACACCAGTTCTCCGGCGGGCAGTGCCAGCGGATCTCCATCGCCCGGGCGCTGACCGTGAACCCGGAGATCCTGATCTGTGACGAACCAGTCTCAGCTCTCGACGTCTCAGTCCAGGCAAAGATCCTGAACCTCCTGGAGGACATGAAGGCCCGCTACGACCTGAGCCTTGTGTTCATCAGCCACGACCTGTCGGTGGTCCGCAACGTGAGCGATCGAGTCGTCGTGATGTACCTAGGGAAGATATGCGAGGTGGGCGGTGCTGATCGCCTCTACGACGCCCCGGCCCACCCGTACACCAGGGCGCTGCTCGCGTCGGCACCCGAACCAGCCCAGTCGGTGGGTGTAGCCGATGCAGTTTTGGGTGACGATCTTCCGTCGCCCACCGACCCGCCGTCCGGTTGTCGATTCCGGACCCGATGCCCATTGGCGATCGACAGGTGTGCCACCGAGGAGCCGGTGATGCAAGAGATTGGCGAAGACCACTTTGTGGCCTGCCACCTCCCGTCCACCTAAGCGCCCTGTAGCCCTCGTGACAGGCCACAGGACAGATGCTCAGTCCAGGAGCTTGAGGAGCTCGTCCTCGTAGGTCCAGTCATAGTCTCGGCCACCTGTCTCGACGTGCCAGTCGTGCGTCTGGGCCACCATCGACGCCAGGTCGTGGCGAGGTTCCCAACCGGTGTCGCGTCGCAACGCGTCGATGCCGAAGACCACGTTGCGGTTCCAACGATGGATGTTGGGGGCCAACCGGGGCACCACCGAGGCGAACTTGAACCGGTGACGCACCGACTGCTGACGTCTCCGGGCCTCATCGGTGGTGCGGATATCGATGTTGGCTCTCGCTCCACTGTCCACGGCGATCTCGATGTCGCCGTCCCACAGGGCATCCATGGTGGTCGCCGGGATGAAGCGGATGTCGGGGTCCACGCCGAGGTGGGCCGCGGTGGTGGCCACGTAGCCCAGGTCGGTGTGGAAGCCCTTCCCGGTGAGGTTGTAGCGCCGACCAATGGTGGCTGGGGCGTGCATGACAGCCTCCAGTGCCCGGGCCTGGTCGTCAACGTGGCCCACCTGGGACACCGTGGTCCCGTCACCGGGCACCATGACCGGTCGGCCAGCCTCCAGGCGGGCGTACATGCGCTGCTCGCGGTCCGGGATGATGTTGCGGGGGCCGTAGACCATCGAGAAGTAGACGACGGTTGCCGGAAATCCCCGTTCAGTGTGGGCGGCCATCAGGGCGTCCTCGCACAAGAGCTTGTTGCCGCCATATTCAATCTGGGGGTGGTCGCGTTGGACGGGGTGGTCCTCGTCAATGGGCAACATGTCGGCCGCCGCATAGACCACCGTGGAACTGGCGAACACGTACTGCCCGGTGCGTCCCTCGAAGATCTCCATCATGAGGTTGACGTCATCGGGGTGGTAAGCGCTCATGTCCAGCACCACGTCGAACTCCCGACCACCGAGCGCCTCGTTGCCCAGGACCTGGCGCATCTGGTCGTGGTCGGTGCGATCTGCATAGAGGCGGTGGATGCCGCCGGGTAGCGGCGCCTCGGTCTGGCCGCGGTTGACGATGGTGACATCGTGGCCACATCGGGCGAGTTCGTGGACGAGGGCCAGCCCGTTGAACTGGGTGCCGCCCATGACAAGTACCCGCATGGTCCTGCCGCTCGCGTCCATGGCGGGCTCGTCACCGCGTACAGGAGTCATCGGATGAGGTGCTCCCAGACTGAGCGTTCGGCGGGTCGAGGATCGGTCAGCAGACCGCACTGGTCGTCGAGGTTCATGACCAGCCGGTCGTCGGGCGTGTAGCGAGGCCAGTCGCCGAGTGCCGCGGTCGACGGGTCTCCGTCGCGGATGAAGGCAATCCAAGCGTCGTGCATGGCTTCGGCCAGAGCGGTAGGAGTCTCGCCCGGGCCCAGGAAGGTATCGACGCCGGGTCGGGTCACGGTGTTGAACGTGAACGGGATCTCCAGGGCGTGGGCGGCCCCGAACAGCCCGTCGAAGGCCCGAGAGTCCCACGAGAACCGGTACATCCAGGTCTCGGCACTGTGAGGATGGCGGTATTCGGCATGGCGGGCCGCCGGTACGCCGAACACCCGGTCCGAGCCGATGGCGCACGCCACCCAGCCGGGAGCTGCCGGTCCGTCCGATCCGTCCAGTCGGTCGCGGTAGGGGGCCAGCAGGGCATCGGGATCGTCGGTCAGGCCGCCGACCATCTCGGTCAAGTCATCGTCGGACATGTTGGTTACGCCCCAGAGGGCCAACTCGTCTTCATTGGTGCCGGTCAGCAGGGGCACCGTCGCCCCGGCGCCGTCGGCCATCAGGTCCCGGGGGTCGCGGGGGAGAAGGTCGTGGCCCCACACCGGATAGAAGGGCTCCTGGCTACGGCCCGTGCGTTGGCCGCTTTCCTCGCTGACCCGCTCCATGGCCTGCAACAGGTCATCGACGGGTAGGGCCATGAGGACGTCGGCCGATGGGTTGCCCAACTGATTCAGGAACTCTCCGGCTATCTCCCTGCCGTCAACGGGGCCGAACGTGTGGTGGCAGGCCCCGCTCTGCGCGATGGCCCGGTGGAACAGGCCGTCGGCGGCCTCCATGGCCAGCAGGTTGCACACGCTGAACGCACCGGCCGACTCGCCGCCGATGGTGATTCGCTCGGGGTCGCCGCCGAACGCCGCGATGTTCGCCTGCACCCACTGCAGGGCGGCCAGTTGGTCCAGGGTGCCGTTAATGCCACACGTGGCGAAGTCGTCGCCGAGGTGGCTGGCCAGGTCGCAGAAGCCGAGGGCGCCTAGCCGGTAGTTGATAGTGACGACCACGATGTCGCCCCGGGTAGCGAAGGAGGTCCCGTCGTACCACGGGGTAGCGCCCTGACCGTGTTTGTAGGCGCCGCCGTGGATCCACACGTAGACGGGGCGGCCGGCTCCTCCGTCAGGGACCGTGCAGCCCGGGGTGACGACGTTCAGGGTGAGACAGTCCTCGTCCCAGCGGACCTCGAAGTTGCTGGTCAGGCCGGTGCCGGGCAACTGTGGCGCGGCCGGGCCGAAGCGTCGTGCGTCGCGCACGCCGTCCCACGGTTCGGGAGGTTCGGGGGCCCGGAACCGCCGGTCACCGGTCGGCGGGGCCGCGTAGGGGATTCCGGCGAACAACTCGACACCCTTGCGGTGCCGCCCCTTGAGGGTTCCCTCGGCGACCTGGGCGGTGGGCCCACTGGAGGGCTGGTTGGTGGCTTCGTCGGTTGGACCTTCGGCGTCGGAGATCATGCGGCGACCCGCAGGACCATGGCCTCGCCCTGACCGCCGCCGCCACACAGGCCGGCGGCCCCGAGGCCTCCACCCCGTCGGGCCAACTCGTGGGCCAACGTGAGGGCAATGCGGGTGCCAGACATCCCAATGGGGTGACCCAGGGCGATGGCACCACCGTTCACGTTGACGATCTCGTCGGTCACCCCGAGGGCGTCCATCGACGCCAGAGCCACCGCGGCGAACGCTTCATTGATCTCCAACAGGTCCATGTCGGCAACGGTCAGGCCAGCCCGATCGAGAGCCACGCTAATGGCGTTGCTGGGCTGGTGGAGCAAGCTGGCGTCGGGACCGGCCACCTGACCATGAGATACCACCTCGGCTAACGGGGCGATGCCTAGGGCCTCGGCTCGGTCCATGGTGGTCACGATGCAGGCGGCGGCGCCGTCCGAGATCTGCGAGGCGTTGCCAGCGGTGAGATTCCCGTCGGGAGCAAAGGCGGCTGGCAGGCGGCCCATCGACTCGGCGTCGGCGTCAGTCCGGATGCCCTCGTCATCAGACACCACTACCGGTTCACCCCTTCTCTGGGGAATGCTCACCGGCACGATCTCGGTGGCGAACAGGCCGTCCTTCTGGGCTCGGGCGGCCCGCTCGTGAGATGCGGCGGCAAAGGCGTCCTGGGGCTCGCGGGCCAGGCCCAGTTCGGAGGCGTAACGTTCGGTGGCCTCACCCATGGCGCAATGTTCGAGCGTGCAGGTCAGGCCGTCGGCCATCATCGAATCGACGACCGCCCCGTCACCGATGCGGTAGCCGGAGCGGGCCTTGGTGAGCAAGTAGGGGGCATTGGTCATGGACTCCATGCCGCCAGCCACCACGGTGTCGGCTTCGCCGAGGCGGATCATCTGGGAGGCCAGGTGGATGGCATGCAGCCCCGACAGGCAGGCCCGGTTCAGCAACGTGCTGGGCACGGTGAGGGGAATCCCCGCATCGGCGGCGGCCCGACGTGCTGGCACCTGGCCGACACCGGCGGCCACAACGTTGCCCAGGTAGGCGAAGTCGACGTCCTCGGGAGTGATTCCCGAGCGATCGATGGCCGCCGCGATGGCTCCGGCGCCCAGATCAGTCGCTGTCAGCGACGACAGGCCGCCCTGGAATCGACCCATGGGGGTACGGGCCCCGGCGAGTATGACGGTGGGTGGACGGGTTTGGGGGCTGGCCACTCCCCGACGGTACCGGTCAGGGACCGTCCAGTCCGATTCCGGCCCCAGCCTCAGCCTCAGTTTCCCCTCGTACCAGAGCCTCCCATAGTTCCGCGTACAGGCCGCCGGCGTCGCGCAACTCGCTGTGGCGACCCCGTTCGACGATCTTTCCCTCGTCGAGGACCACGATCTCGTCGGCGTCGACCACCGTGGAAAGCCGGTGGGCGATGACAACGGCCGTTCGACCGGCCAGCGCGTCGGCCAGGGCCAACTGGACTATGGCCTCGTTCTCGGTATCGAGGTGGCTGGTGGCCTCGTCGAGGATGACCACGGCAGGGTCCTTGAGCAGCAGGCGAGCGATGGCCAGACGCTGCTTCTCGCCACCCGACATCCGGTGGCCTCGTTCGCCGACCACCGTTTCGTAGCCGTCCGGCAGTCGTCGAACCACGTCGAGGATGCGGGCCGCCCGACAAGCCTCATCCAGGTCGGCGTCGGTGGCCCCGGGACGGGCGTAGCGCAGGTTGGCGCCCACCGTGTCGTGGAACAGGTGCGGGTCCTGGGTGACCATGCCGATACGGGACCGCAACTCTTCCTGAAACAACGTGCGTAGGTCGTGACCGTCGAGGGTGATCGATCCGTCGGTCACGTCGTAGAGCCGGGGGACGAGAGAGGCCAGGGTGGACTTGCCGGATCCGGACGGGCCAACAATGGCCAGCATCTGGCCCGGGCCGACGGTCAGGTCGATGCCGTCGAGCACGATCCGGCCCGGCTCGTCGGGGGTGGCATCTGTCTCCAGCGAGGCCACCGAGGTGTCGTCAGCAGCTGGGTAGCGGAACGACACGTCGTGGAAGGCCAGGTGCCCCGTGGCCGCTTCGGCGGGCAGTGGATGGGCATCGGGTGAGTCGGCCACCGGGTTCGGGGCGTCGAGCACCTCGAAGACCCGTTCAAAGGACACGAAGGCCGACATGACGTCCACCCGGGCATTGGTCAACTGTGCCAGCGGCCCGTAGAGCTGGGCCACCAGCACGCCCATGGATGCCAGGGTCCCGATGGTGATGGAGCCGCTGATGGCCAGCGAGCCGCCCACCCAGTAGACGATGGCCGTGCCGGTGGCTCCCAGCAGGGTCAGGGCGATGACGAAGGCCCGGCTGAACAGGGCGTTGCGGATGCCGATGTCGCGCACCCGTCCGGCTCGTCTGGCGAACCCGTCGGTCTCCTCGCTGGGGCGCCCGAACAGCTTGACCAGTTGGGCACCCGACACGTTGAACCGTTCGGTCATGGTGACGTTCATCGAGGCGTTGAGGTTCATGCCCTCCCGGGTGATGTCGGCCACCGTGCGCCCGACCCGGCGAGCCGGGAGGATGAACAACGGCAGCAGCACCATGGCCAGCAGGGTGACCCGCCACTCCAGCAGGAACAGGGTGAGCAGGGTGGTGGCCGCCGTGATGGCGTTGGAGACCACGGTGCCCAACGTGCCGGTGAGCGCCCGCTGGGCACCGATCACGTCGTTGTTGAGGCGGCTGACCAGCGCCCCGGTCTGGGTGCGGGTGAAGAACGAGATGGGCAGCCGCTGTACGTGGTCGAACAGGGAGACCCGCAGGTCGAAGATAAGGCCCTCGCCGACGGTGGCCGAAGCCCACCGCTCCACGAAGGCCAAGGCGGCTTGGGCCAGCGCAGCGGCTACCACCAGGAGGCCGAGCACGGTGAGGCGGTCGCGGTCGCCGGCCACGATGGCTCCGTCGATGATCTCCCGGAAGAGGAGGGGTGGCACCACGCCGAGGAGTGACGAGGCGGTGACCACGGCCAGGAAGCCGGCCACCTTGGACCGGTAGGGACGGGCGTAGCCCCAAACCCTGCGGCGCGTGTCGCTACCGATCGTCTGTGGGGCGTCTGACTGGTGCGACATCACGTGGAGTAGGTGCATCGCGTTGGCCATCGCCCGAGCCTACGGAGTCGGGCTCGGGGCGGGTAATCTGACGGTCTGTCAGATTTGACCTGTCCCCCCGGGCCAGGCACCAGGGTCGAACAACGGCCGGAGAGGCAGCACGATCGTGGGCGCAGACGCCAACCGGCCACTGGCCGGAGTCAAGGTGGTGGAGAGTTCCCTGCTCGGGCCGGGTCTGGTGACCACGTTCTTGGCCGACCTTGGGGCCGACGTGATAAAGGTCGAACCGCCGGCCGGCGACTACGTCCGGCAGATGACTTGGCCCATCATCGAGGGCAATTCGCTGCTCCACCTCCACACCCACCGTGGCAAGCGGAGCATCTGCTTGGATCTCAAGACCGAGGACGGCCTGGAGATCTACCGCGACCTGGTCCGGAATGCCGACGTGGTCGTGGAGGCCATGCGTCCGGGGTCGCTGGCCAAGCTTGGCCTGGGCTTCGAGGATCTCCAGGCGGTCAACCCACGGATCGTGTTCTGCACCCTGTCCGGCTACGGCGCCACCGGTCCGTACCGAGACATGCCCAGCCACGGCATCGCCTACGACACGTGGGCTGGCCTGATCGAGCCGGTGGTCGACGACGAGGGGTTCACCCGCATCCCCGTGCTGCCCAACGTGGGCATCAACGTAGGCCCGATGGTGGCCGCCCTGGGCATCCTCGCCGCCGTCATCAGTGCCCGGGAGACCGGTGAGGGCACGTCCCTAGAGGTGGCCCAGTCCGATGCTGCCGCCTACATGGACTGGTACCGAATCGAGACCTACAAGGCCTACGAACGTCCGGCCGACGTGGTGACCGGCAACGCCGCCGACGACTACGAGCGACGCGAGCCCGGCCTAGCCGGCATGTGGGAGGGCGTCCGCTACCAGATCTACGAGGCGTCCGACGGACACGTGCTGTTCATGGCCTCCGAGCAGGCCTTTTGGCGCAACTTCTGCGAGGGGGTGGACCGCATGGACATGTTCGAGCGGTGGCCCGGCTCCAAGTACGCCGACCACGCCCGCCACAACAAGGAGATGCAGGCCGAACTGAAGGCCATCTTCGCCACCAGGACCTGCGCCGAGTGGTTGGACTTCTCCAACGAGGCCAACACGCCGATAGCGCCGGTGAATACGCCCAAGACGGCGCCCGACGATCCCCAGTTCGCCCATCGCCTGCCCTTCTATGAGATCGACGACGTGGGCGCCGAACAGCTGCCGCTGCCCGTCTACATCCAGGGCCAGTTGCCTCCCACACCGACCATGGCGCCAGGCATCGGCGAACAGACCGACGAGGTACTGGCCGAGTTGGGCGTCTCGGCTGAACGGATCGCAGAGTTGCGCGCCGCGGGCAGCGTCGGCCCCCAGGGCTAGCCGGCGAAGGGACCCGTCAGCACTGCCGCCGTCCAGCCGTCGATGCTGGTACGGCGCTCCTCGGTCAGACCGAACGCCACGTAGCAGCCGACTACCCGGTCGGCGTGCTCATCGGGGATGCCGCTGACCACCAGAACGCCCTGTTCGGCCCGCCGGGCGGCCACCGCCGGCGCTATGGCGTCGTGCACCACCGGCAGCACGTTGGCCAGCACCAGGTCGAAGGTGCCGGGCACATCGGTGATGGGCGTGGTGGACGCCGAGACGTCTACGGCGTTGGCCACCGCGTTGGTACGGGTCCAGGCAACGGCATCGGCCTCCACGTCGATGCCGACCACCGGTCCGGCACCTAGGCGGGCCGCAGCGATTGCCAGCACACCCGAGCCGCAGCCCACGTCCAGCATGCTCATGTTCGGCCCGGCTAGTCGGTCCACCTCGGCCAGCACGAGGGCGGTAGTGGGGTGGGCTCCGTGTCCGAAGGTCGGCCCCGGATCGATCGAGACTGGGACCTCGCCGACCGGATCGCACCACGGCGGATGAATGCCCAGTCGCCCCACCACGGTGGGTCGTAGCCACTCCCGCTGGGTCCGGGCCCAGTCGGGAAGCGAGTCAGGCATCCAGCTTGAGCACCCGGATGGCGTTCTCGCGGAGGAACTTCGGCCACACCTCGGCCTTGAACGGCACGTTGCGCAGTTCGGTGAAGATGCGGTCCAATGACAGGCCCATGGGGAAGTAGCCGGCGTAGATGACCTTGTCGGCGCCCCGGGTGTTCGCGTAGTCGACAATGGCCTTCGGGTAGTGCTTCGGGGCGAATGCCGAGGTGGAGTAGTGGAGGTTCGGCCACTTCAGCATCAACTTGACGATCAGGTCCCCCCACGGTTCGCAGCCGTGCCGGGTGACAAACACCAGGTCGGGGAAGTCGTACATCACCTGGTCGATCAACTCGACGTGCTGGGGGGCGAACGGCAGGCGGGGTCCGGGGACCCCGGCGCAGCAGAAGACGGGGATGTCCAGCTCGCAGCACGTGGCGTAGATGGCGTACATCTTCGGGTCGTCGATGGGGACCTGGGGGTTGCGGCCGCTCGGGAAGGCGGTGACCGCCTTCAGCCCGGCGTCGCGGTGGAGCTGGCGGATGGTCCGGATCGACCCCATGACCTCATTGGGATCCGGCTCGTGACAGGCGAAGAACCGGTCCGGATGCTCTTCGATCATGGCCCGACCCTCGGACTTGCCGGGACCGATGCCGATCATGGCCATCTGCACGTTGTTGCGGTCCATGAACGGCAGGCACAGATCGGCACCCTGCGGTGGGTCCTGGAGTTCGCCGTCGGTACCGCGGGCCTGATCGGAGAACGGCACGTCCTTGAACATGTACTGGGCCGGGAAGTTCATCTCCTTGGAGGCATCGTCCTTGATCCCGGACAGGTTCTCGTAGTTGAGCCTGGCGTTAGGGCCCGCCCGGGTGCCCATCATCGTGTCGATGGCTGCCACGTCGTCAGGGAAGGTCGATTCGCTCATTCCCACATCATTGGACCTGACAGACCATCAGGGCAACGTGGGGTCGCCGATCGGAACGCCTATGGGACCGGGTCGCCGGAGGGTACGCCCCCACGCGAGACTCCAGCCATGACCCATTCCGGAGCCCCCGCACCAACCCGACTCTCGCGTCTGAGCAGGTCGGTGGACGGTCACCGGGTGCTGGTCACCGGTGCCGGGTCGGGGATCGGACGAGCCACCGCCCACCTGTTCGCCGACGAAGGGGCCATCGTCGCTGTCACCGACCTCGACGGGAGCCGAGCGACCACAGTGGCCGACGAGATCACTTCGGTCGGGGGTCGGGCCCGGGCGTGGGCCTTGGACGTCTCCGACGAGGCGGCAGTCCGGCAGGTGGTGGCCGAGGCCGTTGATCACGGTGGAGGCCTGGACGTGCTGGTCAACAACGCCGGCATCCCGGCCGGCGCTCCGATCGAGGATGTCGACTACGGCGACGTCTGGCAGGGAGCGTTGGACGTGATGCTCACCGGCATGACCCTGACCATTCGGGCGGCTCTGGGCCACCTGCGGGCATCATCCGCCGGACGGATCGTGAACGTCTCATCCACCGAAGGGGTGGGTGGCTCACCGTCCACGTCGGCCTACACGGCGGCCAAACACGGGGTGGTGGGCCTAACCCGGGCCCTGGCCGTGGAACTGGGAGAGACGGGGATAACCGTCAACGCCGTGGGTCCCGGCCCGATCGACACCGGCATGACGGCCGGGATCCCCGAGGAGGCCAAGGTGAAGTTCGCCCGACGGCGGGTGCCAGCCCGGCGCTATGCCGAACCCGAAGAGGTGGCCCACGGCATCCTCCACCTGGCCCTGCCGGCATCGAGCTACATCACCGGCCACCTACTGATGGTCGATGGTGGCATGACGGTCAAGAACAACTAGGGCCCAGCGGGGACCGGCCCCGATCCGACACGATCAGCCCTGGTACAGGCTGAGGGCGTCGTAGAGCACAGCGGGAACGTCGTCGTTGCCCACCACGTGGATGGCCACCCGGGTGGCCACCAGCGTGCCCTTCTTGTGCTCGCGGACATCGGTGATCCGGTTGCGGGCGTGCAGCGTCGAACCCACCGGCACCGGTGCCAGCATCCGAAGCCCGTCGGCGCCGTAGTTCACGACGTTGGTCTGGCCGGTGATCCTGACCTCGCCGGTGCGGTTCAGGATGGGCAGCAAGCTGAGGGTGAAGAACCCGTGGGCGATCGGGCCGCCGAACGGGCCGGCGGTGGCCCGCTCCACGTCCACGTGGATCCACTGATGGTCACCGGTCAGCTCGGCGAACTGGTTCACCTTCTCCTGGGTCATCTCGTATTCAGGTCCCCAGTTGCTCCACTCCTCTGTGATGGTGGCGCGCAGGCCCTCCAGGTCGTCAAAGGCGATCTCAGTCATTGTGGTGCTCCCGTAACCTCGGGTGT
>JASLKK010000023.1 GCA_030747595.1 Acidimicrobiales bacterium
CTTCTTACCCGGCTCCTCGGGCTGCACATCTCGAGTCAGGCCCTCGCGCACGGCCTTCCGGCGGGCCCGGTCGGCCTGCGCCTCGACAAAACCGGAGGAATGGCTCTTCACCCCAATGCCGAGTGACTCGCAGAGGTCCAGGACCTCGGCGTTGGTCATTCCCAGCTCTCGCGCCAATTCATAGACGCGGATGTTCTTCGGCACGAGGCTTCGACGTCCTGTTCTCTCTCGGGGTCCTCTGGGGGGTATTTCGTGGTAGCCCATCAGGGCTACCACGGGGCCCCGTTGTCGGGGAGCCGCTGCCTGACGCTATCGGTTGGTGGGGTGGATCACCCGTCCCCGGACCGCCTGGATGCCGTTGATTTCAACGGCGACGCTGCCGGGACGCTCTCCGACCGGCCAACCAGAGGAGGAACCAGTTGGGTGACCAGCCCAGCGACCTGTGTTGACGTCACGGTCCGCCGGAACGCCCTCGTCAGGTCGGCCGGACAAAGGGCCTGCAGGCAACCCGACACGGGATGCACCCAGGCGCCGCGTCCAGGCAACGTCCGACCAACCGCCGGTCCGGCCATCTCGACCGACCAGCCGATCCGGAGCAACTCGGAAGCCGGCACCGAGGATCGACATGCCACGCACCTCCGTCGGGGAACTGATGCCGAGGTGTCGGCATCAGTCAAGCGGCCCACCGCCGGCGCCTACTCCTCTTCCTCTCCGGAATCGGTTGCCGCCTCGGTCCACTCACCGGCCGAAACGGCCGGGCCGCCCTCAGCGGGCTTCCAGACCTGTTCACCGGTCGCGTCATCGACGATCCACTCACCCTCAGCCCACTCCACGTCGACATAGGCAGCTTCCTGAGCGACCTGGGTCTCGCTCTTGATGTCGACGCGCCAACCGGTCATCCGGGCGGCCAGACGCGCGTTCTGGCCCTCCTTGCCGATGGCGAGGGACAACTGGTAGTCGGGCACGATCACCGTGGCGGTGCCGGTCTCCTCGTCGATGAGGACTTCCTTCACCTTGGCAGGTGACAGGCCCTTCATGACGAAGTCGGCTGGATCCTCAGAGAACGGGACGATGTCGATCTTCTCGCCACGCAGCTCGTTGACAACCATTCGAACCCGGGCTCCACGGGCGCCGACGCAGGCGCCGACCGGATCAACGTTTCCGTCGTTGGACCACACCGCGATCTTGGTTCGATGTCCTGGCTCACGGGCACATGCACGGATCTCGACCACGCCGTCTGCGATCTCGGGAACCTCGAGTTCGAAGAGGCGCTTGATGAGACCCGGGTGCGTCCTACTCACGACGATCTGGGGGCCCTTGGCCGTCTTGCGGACCTCGACGATGTACGCCTTCAGGCGAGCGTTGGCTTCGGGTCGCTCAAATGGCACCTGCTCGGCCTGAGGCAGTAGTGCTTCGACCCGGCCCAGGTCCAGCAGGGTGTAACGGGCGTCGGTCTGCTGGATCATGCCGGTGACGATGTCGCCCTCGCGGCCTGCGTACTCCTCGTACTTGAGGTCACGCTCGGCCTCGCGGATCCGCTGACCCATGACCTGGCGGGCTGTCTGAGCGGCGATACGGCCGAAGCCGTCAGGGGTGACGTCGAACTCCTCGCCCGCCGGCTCGCCCTCCTCGTCGAGATCCTGAGCCAGAACACGGATCTCCATGGTGTCCGGGTCGATGGTCACCCATGAGAACTCGTGGGCTCCAGGCATCCGCTTGTAGGCCGATTCCAGTGCGTCGGCCAGCGCGGCGAACAAGGCGTCGATCGAGATGCCCCGTTCCATCGCCAGGGCCTGCAGGGCCTCCATCATGTCGGGGTTCATGACCCAACCTTCCTTCCCGGAGCAGCCTCGGCGCTCCGATCATCTCCCTTTCGAGCCGACTTCGACTCTGGGGTCCAGGTGAAGACGGTGCGCGCCTTCAAGATCTCGTCATGCCGGAGCGACCGCTCATCCCCACCTTCGGCCCGAACGACAATGCCGTCCTTGTCGGCAGCAGCGAGCACGCCGGCGATCCGACGGTCACCGTCCACGCCAGGAGCGGTCTTGATGGTGACCTCGGCGCCCAACGAACGGATGAAGTGCTCGGGACGCTTGAGGGGCCGCTCGAGCCCCGGGCTGGTCACCTCCAGGGTGTAGGTGCCCGAGATCGGGTCCTCATGATCGAGGGCCCGGGACATTTCGCGCGTCACGCTGGCAATAGCGTCCATGCCGACTCCGTCGGCATGGTCGACCACCAAGCGCACCACGCCGCCCTCGTACTCCACGTCCAGAAGTTCGACGCCGACACGGTCGCACAGGGGAGCGGCCAGCGCATCGATCCGATCGGTCACTGCCATTTCGCCCTCCCTGTTTTCCGGTGCCCACCAAAGTGGTGTACACGATTTTTCGGTGTCCACCCTGCGGTGGGCACTCCTCGGTTGTCGGCGGTACAACTGTCAGCACCGAAAACAAAAGGCGTGGGCAGAGCCCACGCCTCGTCGGAAACCGGCGATGCACGCACCGGAAATCATACCGTCGAGCCGCTCGGACACCGAGGGCGCCGCTGCTGCGCCAGTAACGGGGCGGTCACGCCCTCGTCAAAGCCGTCGGCCTCAACTGGTGTGACGGCGGATGAGCTCGATCTTGGTGCCGGCATCATTCGCGTCGTCACCCTGCTCTGCCAGCAGTCGGTCACGATCCTTTTCGGCCTCGCGTCGGGCCTTCTCAGTATCGACGCGTGCTAGCGCCGCCTCGGCGCCCTCCTCGTGGATCAACACGGCCCACTCGACTAGGGCGTCCACCATCTCATCTTCCCGGACCACCGCGGCATTGCGACCCTTGATGAACAGGTGGCCCCGCCGGTTCCCTGCGGCGATTCCCAGGTCGGCGTCACGTGCCTCTCCCGGCCCATTAACCACGCAGCCCATGACGGCCACCTGTAACGGGATCTCGCGATCAGCGAAGGCCGCCATCGCCTCCTCGGCGACCGCTACCACGTCGATCTCGGCCCGGCCGCAACTGGGGCAAGCAATCAGGTCGACATTCTTTCGCTCGCGCAGGCCCATGGCCTCCAACAGGGTTCGCCCGGCTCTGGCCTCCTCGACCGGATCGGCAGTGAGCGAGTACCGGATGGTGTCGCCAATCCCCTGGGCCAGCAGGGCACCAATTCCCGCTGAAGACTTGATGAGTCCGGCCGGCGGCGGTCCAGCCTCGGTCACCCCGAGATGGAGCGGATAGTCGGTGACCTCCGAGAGTTGGTGGTAGGCCTCGACCATCAACGGAACGCTGGATGCCTTGACCGAGATCTTGATGAGGTTGAAGTCAACGTCCTCGAAGTAGCGGATCTCGTCGAGGGCCGACTCGACCATGGCCTCGGCGGTCACCTTCCCGCCGTACTTCGCGTAGAGGTCGGGGTGCAACGAACCACCATTGACCCCGATTCGGATGGGGACGCCACGGTCGCGGGCCTCGGCAGCCACCGTCCGGATGTGTTCGGGCTTACGGATATTGCCCGGATTGAGGCGGAGGCAGTGCACACCGGCCTCCAACGCAGCGAGGGCCATCCGGTACTGATGGTGGATGTCGGCCACGATGGGTACCGGCGACCGGGGCACGATCCGGGCCAGGCCCTCGGCGGCCTCCAGTTCATTGCAGGTACACCGGACAATGTCGGCGCCGGCCATGGCCAGGTCGTAGATCTGCTGGAGCGTGGCCTCATGATCAGCCGTCCGGGTCACCGTCATGGACTGCACGGTGACGGGGGCACCCCCACCGACTGGGACGTCTCCCACCATCACCTGGCGGGTCAGCCGACGTTCGATACCTGCCTGAACCTCCATGCCCCGAGGCTACCGGCAGGCCCATTCCCGGGAACTGGCGCATGAGCCGGTAGCGGGCTGGATCTGTGGGTCAGCCCAGATCCGGAAAATCAACGATGTCCCGGTACAAGGCCACCATCCCAACCAGAACCAGCAGTGACACCACCGCCCAGGTCACCGGAACCAACTTGGCGGCATCTGCTCGGTGGCGGCGCCCGCCGAACGACCGGAGGCGCTCGTAGGTGGCGATGGCCACGTGTCCCCCATCCAGCGGAAGAAGCGGCGTCAGATTGAACACCCCGATGAACACGTTGACCAGAACGAGGAACCACAGGTAGGTAGCCCAGCCGTCAGCCAGCATGGCGCTACCCAGACGAGCCGCGCCATAGATCGACAGCAACCGCTCGTCATCGGCGTCGGAGGGCACGGTCGAAGATCCAACAGCAGGCGACCGGACGGAGCCCGACTCCGGGTCCGCCGTGACGCCGGTCGACACCCCGTCCAACGATGCTCCGTCGGATGCTGCCCTGTCGGGAAGGGCCCCTGAGAAGAAGCGCGATAACCCGTCGGGCGTGAAAAACGATGTGAGACCATCGATCGACATCATCGTCAGGTCACCGAATCGCCCGACGACTTCCCCCGCCGCCGCCACCGGCCCGACGGTGACCAGCGGCCGGGCGCGTCCCACGCCGAAGAAACCGTGGGTCGTTCCATCCGGCGAGAGTCGCTCCCCGATTATCGCCACACGCTTGGTCCTCGTACCGTCGCGGTCGACTACCACCTCCACCGTCTCGCCCGGCAACGACCGGACGACGACGCCGAATGCGCCGAAGTCATCGACCTCCACCCCGGCGACGGACAGGATCCGATCACCGACTTCCAGATCGATGGCCTCGGCTGCCGTGTCGGGCACCACCTCGCCGACCATCCAGCGATTCGGATCGGGCGTACCCACCATGCTGTACAGCACGAACAACAACAGGAGAGCCACGCCGAAGTGCGTGGCCGAGCCAGCCAGGGCCACAGCCAGCCGTCGGGGGTATGACTGGGCCCGGTAGGTGCGGTGCTCGATCGACGGATCCACCTCGTCGAGGCTGGTCATGCCCGTGATACGGACGTAGGCACCCGCCGGAATCGCCTTCACCCCGTAGGTGCACTCACCCCGCTGGACCGACCACAACCGGGGTCCGAATCCGAGGAAGAACTCAGTTACCTGCATGCCAGCCCATCGGGCCACAAGAAAGTGCCCAAGCTCGTGGAGCGTCAACATGGCGACAAACGACATCACCACCACCAGGCCCGGCCAACCCCCAATCAGTGTGAACGAGACCAGGGCGCCAGCCATCAGGGCTAGACGGATGTGGTGGTCTGTGGATCCTGCCGGACGCACCGGGTTCAGCTCCGAGATAAGACGAGGGCCGTGGCGGCCTCACGTGCCCGCCGGTCGACGTCCAGGACCGCATCGACGTCGGTGGCCTCGTCTCCCGGCCAAGCCTCGAGCACGTCGGTGAGCAACTCGGTGATACCCACCCACGAGAGCACCCCGTCGAGAAAGGCCGCCACGGCCACCTCGTTGGCTGCGTTAAGCCACGCGGGTGCCGTACGACCGGCCTGACCGGCAGCGAAGGCAAGATCCAGGCAACCAAAGGCATCGCGATCCGGCGCTTCGAAGTCCAGCCGGTCCAGCACCGCCCAGTCGATCGCTCCGTATGGCACGTCGAGGCGGTCCGGCCAGGCCAGCGCATAACCCATGCACAGTCGCATGTCCGGGTTCGAGAGCTGGGCAATGGTGGCCCCGTCGGTGAATGTCACCATCGAGTGGATGATCGACTGCGGATGAACCACCACGTCGATGTGGTCGTAGTCGGTGCCGAACAACTCATGGGCCTCGATCACCTCGAGACCCTTGTTCATAAGGGTCGACGAGTCGACGGTGATCTTGGGGCCCATGGACCACGTCGGATGGGCCAGTGCCTGCTCAACGGTTACCGATGCCAGATCGGCTCGGGTCCGACCCCGGAACGGACCACCGGAGGCGGTCAGGACAATGCGGTCCACCCGCTCGTCGACGTCGTTGGCCCGGAGGCATTGGTGAATGGCGCAGTGTTCGCTGTCCACTGGCAACAACTCGGCGCCCGGCGTGGCCCGGACCCGTTGAACGACCGGGCCCGCAGCGATCAACGACTCCTTGTTGGCCAGGCCAAGTCGGTGACCGGCGGCCAGGACAGCGAGGGTGACCGGCAGTCCGGCGAAACCCACCACGCCGTTGATGGCCACATCGGCGGACACAGCGGCCTCGGCCATGGCATCCGGACCGGCGAGCACCGTGGTCCCCGCCGGAACACCCGCCTCAACGGCGCCACCGAGGGATGCATCGGCGATGGCCACCACCTCGGGTCGGAAGGCCTTCGCCTGCTCGACCAGAAGATCTACGGATCGGGCGGCTCCGAGGGCCACCACGTCGAACTCGTCGGGGCGCGCTGCCACGACGTCGAGGGTCTGGGTGCCGATCGAACCTGTCGAACCGAGCACGGCCACCGAGGTCGGGGGCATGAAATCGACCGGGTCAGCCGGTGAACAGGTCCATCAGCCGGGCCGTGTAGTACGTGGCCGGCAGGACGAACAGCAGGGCGTCGAAGCGGTCCATGAGTCCACCGTGGCCTGGGAGGATGGTGCCCATGTCCTTGAGCCCGAGATCACGCTTGATCATCGATTCGCAGAGATCGCCCAACGGGGCCGCCAGAGCGACCACGATGCCCAGCACGAAGGCTGAGCCGAGGTCACCGGGATCCTGACCGAACGGGGTTATCTGTCCGACCACCAGGACAGCCATGGCGAAGCTCACGGCCATACCGCCGATGAGGCCCTCGGTGGTCTTATTGGGGCTCACGGCCGACAACGGGCTACGACCGAACATCCGACCGACAACCAGTCCGCCGGTGTCGTAGCCCACGGTGCAGAGCACAGCGGCCAGGAGCATCCCAGTGCCGTTCGGGTCGGTCAGCATCAGCCCGGCGAACGACCCCAGCAACCCGACGTAGAGGACGCCGAACAGGGTCACCGACACGTTCAGCAGCGGGGCCTGACGGTCGATACCGGTGAGATACCAGAAGAGGCTGAACAGCACGGTGAGGCCCAGCACGAGCGGAACTGCCGCCTCAAATCGCCAGTAGGCGGCGAGATTAAGTGCACCGACGGCCACCACACCGAGAAGAGCGGCGGGCTGATAGCCGGCGCGGCGTAGCGCCATGAAGAACTCGGCGGCAGCCAGCACCAGCAGGATGGTGACCAGGGCGACGGAAGCATCAGTGCCGATCCGGAAGGCGGCTAGGGCTAATGCTCCGAGACCGACACCGGTCACCACCGCCATGGTCATGTCGCGGCCACCGGCCGCCGGGCTTCCCCGGTCGGGGCCCGGGGCGACGGGTGCGGTGGGCACCGGATCGGCAGGTGCCGGTTCGCGCACCGTTCCGCCTTCGGCCTGTTCGCTGAAGTCGGGCAACGGCTCGTCGGGCGGCAGCAGCGGAGGATCGAACTCGGCGGACGCCGAGGTGATCAACGGCCCGTCGTCGAAAAACACAGCAGCCGCATCAAGGTCGTCGCCCACCGGTTGCTGGGACTCGTGATCGTCGGGGACGTCGTCGGACCAGCGGGGACCGCCATCAAGGCCGCTCCAAGGGTCGCTTCCGCCTCCCGATTCGCCACTCACGTCGCCGGTCGGCGGTGCGGACCAATGCGGGAGTTCGTCGCCCGGCGTGTCACCGCCGAAAACCGAGCGACCCGGTTCGACATCATCGTCGGGAGCATCGAGACCGAGAATCCGGATCTCTTCAAAGCTGCCGTCTCCGGAGCCACCCTGGTCTGTATTCACCCTCGTCCTCCGGTCTCGTCGGTCCTCATGGAGTCAGTCATCTATCGGCTCACACTTCGAGCAGTTCGTCTTCCTTGGCCTGCCGTGCACTGTCGATCTCAGCCTCGAAGCCGTGGATGATCTCGTCAAGGCGGTTGCCGGCCCACTTCAGGTCGTCCTCGGAGACTGAGCCCTCGAGATCATCGAGGTCCTTGCGGGCGTTTCGTCGAAAACCCCGCATCCGGTTCTTTCCGTCCTCAGCCATTCCGTTCACCATGCGTACCAGATCTCGCCGTCGTTCCTCGGTCAGCATCGGAAACGAGAGTCGGACGCTTCGACCGTCATTGCCCGGGGTTAGGCCCAGATCAGCCTGGACGATCGCCTTCTCGATGGCGGGGACGTTGGCCGGATCGTGGGGCGTCACCAGCAGCTGCCGGGGCTCCGGGATCGAGAAACTGGCTAGTTCCTGCATCCGCATCTCGACGCCGTAGGCCAGCACCATGATCTTTTCGACGATGGACGATGAGGCACGGCCGGTACGGATGGTGGAGAACTCCCGACGGGAATGGGTCACGGCGTCGGACATGCTCGACGAGGCCTCGTCGAGCACCATCTGGATCATTTCGTCGCTCACTGCATCCCCCGGTCCATCCGGCCTTCCTATCCACCGGCGACCCGTGGGCCACCAGATGGCCACCGGGCGCGGTGCCCGGCGGTATCCCGGTCGACGAGCCGACCGGGCCGACCGGTTACGAGACCAGCGTGCCCACCGACTCTCCGGCGAGGATGGCTCGGACGTTACCCGAGGCCATCAGGTCAAACATGACGATCGGCAGGGCATTGTCCATGCAGAGTGTTATGGCCGTGGCGTCCATTGCCCGCAAACCCTTCTGGATCACCTCGAGGTAGGTGACCTCTTCGAGCCGGGTGGCCTCAGGATCCAACTTGGGATCGGCCGTGTAGATCCCGTCGGTGCCCGAATGGGTTCCCTTCAGGACCGCTCCGGCCTCGATCTCGACCGCCCGTAGCGCGGCCGCTGTATCCGTGGTGAAAAACGGGTTACCCGTTCCACCGGCGAAGATGACCACACGGCCCTTCTGTAGATGCCGGATGGCCCGACGACGGATGTACGGCTCGGCGATCTGGGCCATGTGGACGGCATTCTGAACACGGGTCGGCTGACCCATCTGTTCAAGCGTGTCCTGAAGGGCGAGGGCGTTGATGGTGGTTGCCAACATTCCCATGTAGTCGGCCTGAGCGCGGTCCATTCCGGCACCAGCTCCCGACATACCGCGCCAGATGTTGCCGCCACCGACTACGACCGCTATATCGACCTCGAATTCGGTCCGGACCGAGCAGATCTCCTGGGCGATCCGACCGACGATCTCGCCGTCGATGCCGTAGCCGGCTTCACCGGCGAAGGCTTCACCGGAGACCTTGAGGACCACCCGGCCCCAGCGACCTGGGATCCGTTCGCCCCCGCTCACGTTCAGGCGCCTAGGTAGGCTTGGGCGAACCGCTCGATGCTTCCACCAGCAAGGGTGTCGCCCACCGAGGTTTTGTCGCCGTGGAGACCCTGTTCGAGAAGCACGGTCTCACGGAACCAGCCGGTGAGCCGTCCCTCGACGATCTTGTCCCAGGCCTGTTCGGGCTTGCCCTCGGCCTTGGTGATCTCAAGCAGCGCAGCCCGCTCCTTGTCGACCAGGTCAGAAGGGACCTCGTCGCGAGTCAAGGTGGTGGGTTTGGCAAAGGCGATGTGGAGCGCCACCTGGTGGAGGGTCTCCTGGTCGACGCCGGAGCCTTCGACCACCACGCCGTTCACGCCGCGCCCGTCCTGAACGTGCAGGTAGGTGTCGATCATGTTGCCGTCGCCAGCTTCGATGAGCGAAACCCGGCCGACCTCGATGTTTTCCTTGATGGAGAGGCGCAGGTCGTCAATGGCCGATGAGCGGGCATCGACCGCCCCTTCGCCTTCAGTCAGGACGGCGTTGGTCAACTCGTCGACGAGGGAGAGGAATCCGTCAGACTTCGCCGAGAAGTCGGTTTCGCACTTCAGGTGCACGAGGGCAGCCCGCTGACCATCAGCCACGAGACCAATGGCCCCCTCGACGTTGTCACGGTCCGAGCGGGTGGCCGCCTTGGCTAGACCCATTTCTCGGAGCATCTGCGCGGCGGCCTCGAAGTCGCCGTCGGACTCGATCAACGCCTTCTTGGCGTCCATCATCCCGGCGCCGGTGGCATCACGCAGTGCCTTGACGTCCTTGGCGGCGATATCAGCCATGGTCAGGCCTGCTCCTCGTCGGTGCCGGCCTCAGCGGCGGGCTCTTCAACAGCAGTCGCCTCGGCATCTTCCTCAACGGCGGACTCTTCAACAGCAGTCGCCTCGGCGACGGTGGCTACACGAACCTCGCGTTCGGCAGCGGCAGCAGCAGCCTCGTTGCGAGCCTGAGTCTGGGCAGCGGCTTTTTCCTCGCCGTCGAGCGTCGGACCATCGTCGTCGCCGCCACGGGCGTTCACGATGTAGCGACCCTCTTCGATGGCGTCAGCGACGACCCGGCAGAGCAGACGTCCCGAACGGATGGCGTCGTCGTTGCCGGGGATGAGGTGCTGGATGACGTCCGGGTTGCAGTCGGTATCGACCACGGCGACCACCGGGATGCCGAGCTTGTTGGCCTCGGTCACCGCAATGTGCTCCTTGACGGTGTCGAGAACGAAGATGGCGTCAGGCAGACGCTCCATGTGCTGGATGCCGCCGAGGTTCCGCTCGAGCTTCTCGAGCTCGCGGGAAAGCATCAGCGCCTCCTTCTTGGGCATCGCCTCGAACTCGCCGGAGTCGCGCATGCGCTGGTACTCCGACATCTTGGCGATCCGCTTGGAGATCGTCTGGAAGTTGGTCAACATGCCGCCCAGCCAACGCTGGTTCACGTACGGCATGCCGCACTTCTCGGCATAGGAGCGGATGGCCTCCTGGGCCTGGCGCTTGGTGCCGACGAACAGCACCCGGCCGCCGCCGGCGACGAGGTCACGGACGAAGGTGTAGGACGACTCGATCTGCTCAAGGGTCTGCTTGAGGTCGATGATGTAGATGCCGGACCGCTCGCCGTGGATGAACCGCCTCATCCTCGGGTCCCAACGGCGGGTCTGATGTCCGAAATGGACACCCGCTTCGAGCAACTGCTTCATTGTCACGACAGCCATGGTCGTGGTCTCCCTTCCCATCGGTTCGTCTCGCCCCCGCCTCGCGCCCGAAGGCGACCGTGGGTGGGTGGGGGTGAATTGGTCTGTGCCGACAATCGGTATGTCGGAACGGTGCCCGAGTGTACCGGTGGCCGGCCAACATCACTTCTGCTGCTTCCGCTTGGCGCCATCTCCAGCAGAGGCATCGTCGTCACCGAATGGCTTGCCCACAGCCTCGGACTCGCGGATTCAAGCGATGGCCTTATAGGCCATTCTGGTCAGCAACGATCTATGTCGTGGCCAGCAACCGCTGAGGAAGGAACCATCCTCGAGTAACCAGCTCGCGAGGTTGAGTTGGTCCTCAGCCAGTCGCGATCTGACAACTGTCGTTCTTGAGAGTGCCGTCCACATAGATGGTGCTGCACCAGAACGTCCGCCGGTCAACAAGGCCCTGAATGGACGCACCAGTCATGTTGACCGACTTCATGTCCGCCTCCATGAGCACGGCCGCAGTTAGGTCGGTCAGCACCAAGTTCGCGCTTGTCAGGTTGGTGCGATAGAAGACAGCGCCGGCGGCAATAGCCCCGGAGAGGTCAGCACCGGCCAGGTTGGTGCTCGACAACGTCGCGCCAGCCAGGTTGGCGTTGGTCAGGTTGGCGCCAGCCAGCATGGCGCCGTTCAGTAGCGCCCCCTCCAGGTTGGCCCCCGAAAAGTCGATGCCGGGAAGGATCATGCCGGCCAAGTTGGCGCCAGCCAGATCAGCACCAGCACACGAGGCGTTGGGCGCCGGCCGGCACGGCTCTTCAGTGGTCGTTGTGGTCTCAGCCTCCGTAGTGGCAGGGGCTGCCGTGGTGGTCGTTGCGGTCTCGGCCTCCGTAGTGGCAGAGGCTGCCGTGGTGGTCGTTGCGGTCTCAGCCTCCGTAGTGGCAGAGGCTGCCGTGGTAGCGGGGGCGGCCGCCGGATCCTCGTCACCTCCTCCACCGCAGGCAGCAACTGCAAGGGCCAAGGCCAGCACGCTGACCGTCAGGCGGCCGGGTGACCGTTGGACATCTTTCATCATCGCGTCCATAGCCCTCACTCCTCGCCGTCGAAGTCAACGACCATGGCCGCCATGTCCGATGCCGTGTAATTCGTGCCATCTTCCTTGACCGCTGGGTTGCCGTCGGCGTCGAAGAAGACCATCTCGCCATTGTCACCAGGTGCCGCTACCACTGTGGTCCCGTCTTCGGCCACTAGTGGCTGTTCGTCGCCAGGGGCAAGATTTTCGAGGGTGGCCTGCATCGGTCCCTCGCCCATGGCGATCAGCACACCTGTGTCAGACGTGGTCGCAGTTGCAACGTCGCCAGTCGGACTAGTGATGGCCTGCTGCGTGCCATCAGCCGAGATAGCCACCTCAGTTGGTTCAGCGTCGGGTTCGCCGGGTGGTGGTGCGACTGCCATAGACATCCCGCCAGACTCGGTGAACGTCGACTCGACCAGGGTGACTTCGCCCTCAGTGATGACCTCGCCTACTGCCGGGTTGATCACGGCCAAGCGTGGGGTTGGTTCGACGGGTTCGCCCTCAGCGGGTTCACCCTCGACGGGTTCGCCCTCGACGGGTTCGCCCTCGACAGGTTCGCCCTCGACGCCACCCGGCGGCCGACCGGTAGCAGTGGACTGCAGGGTCAGAACCCCGTCCTCGCCGAGCGTGTGACCCACTGCCTCACCGGTGCTGAGAAGCACCGTGGTCTCCCCGGTTGCCGGATCACTCTGCAGACCCTTGGGCATGGGTGGTGCTTCGGGCACCTCTCCGTCGGCGAAGTCCGCGCCCTCAGGCGCATCACCCGCTTCGGCAGCAGGATCGGCTGCTCCGTTGTCGAGCGTGTTGTCCTCCATCGTCCAGGATGCGACCATCGACCCATCGTCAGCCACCTGTGTGGCCTTCTCGGTTCCGTCAGCCTTTGTCGCCACCGACAACTGAGATCCGTCCTCGAGTTCGGTCACCTCAGTCTGAGTCGTGCCACCCTCCGCCGTCACCACGGTCTGACTCCCGTCCGGCGCAGTGACGACTAGGTCACCGGTGGGAAGGGTGGTGGCTAGTGAACCATCCTCAAGACGTTCAGTGCTTTGGACCGAGCCATCGGCGAACGTCACGACGGTGCTGCCTGTAACCGGGTCGGATTCGGTGACCATGCCCGTCGGGTCGGTCACCACAACGCTGCCGTCAGGGTTTTCTCGGGTGATGTAGTCACCGCCCTCCGGAGTAGTGAATGTGGTTGCCCCGATCTCCGGGTTATACCGTTGCACGCCGCCGTCCGGGAGGTTCTTCTGGACGGTGCCGTCCTCCAGAGTCGACGTGACCGTACGTTCACCGTTGGGTGCCACATCAATGGCCCAGCTTCCGTCCTCAGCCTCCATCGTGGACGCCCCGTCGGTCATCAGCGTTACGAACGAGCCGTCGTCGGATTGGACCTTCTTGCCGCCGTAGCCCGAGGCGTCCTGGAACTCCTCAGTGCCATCGGCGTGCACGGTGCGCTGCGACCCGTCGCCGTTCTGGGTGATGAGTTCGCCGGCCTCACCGAGGAACGCCTGGTCCTGGGAGCCGTCCGGATTGATCCGATTGAACGTTCCGTCGGGGTTGACGATCTCCACGAGACCGTCCGAACCTCGGGTCATCACGGCGCCCGATTCGGGATCGATGACCTGCTCGCGGGACCAGCCCGAGGGCTCGAAGTGTGACTTGGCACCATCCGCCGACTCGAAGACCAGCCCACCGTCGGGCCGCTCGACCCGGAAACCACCGTCATCGGTGCGTTCCCTGGTGATGGCCTCGCCGGCCCGGTTGGTGAACTCACTTGACCCGTCGGCCCGTTGGACCAGCTCGGTGCCGTCCGGGTTTACCTGACGGAAGCCACCATCATTGGCGACCTCACGCTCAAGGCTCTTTCCGTCGCCCCAGAAGACGTTCATGCTGCCGTCCTCCTGGCGGACCTGACTCATACCGTCCTCCCAGGCCATGGCCTGACCACCCTCGCCCATGTCAAAGGCCACCGGCGGCTGGAACTGCCGAGCTCCCTCGTCCTCGAAAGCGAGGCCGGGAACGAACCCGCCGGCCGGGGCGTTCGGATCGCCGCCCTCCAGCGGCTGACCGTCCTCGCCGAGCGGCGGGGCACCGCCGGGGCCCCCGACACCGGGACCACGAGCATCCTCAAAGAAGTCGTCCGGGTTGAACCCACCCTCCTGGTTCGGATCGAAGAAGGCCTGCACGCCACTGGCCAACCTGGGAGCACCCTCGGGGCCACTGGCGCCCGCTTCACCCTCTGGGCCGACAAACTCTCCGAAGAAGTCACCGAACGGGTCTGGGGCGCCGCCCTCGCCGCCCTCGCCGCCAGCGTTCGGATCGCCACCACCGGGGGCACCGAAAGTGAACGCCTTCTGGGGAGCGAAAAAGTCGCCCTTCAGGCCGCCGTCGTCACCTCGTTCGAAGGTCGGGCCCCGCCAACCACCGCCTCCACCACCGGTACCCATGTTCGGGTCGCCGGGATCCATGTTCGGGTCGCCGAGATCCATGTTCGGGTCCCCGGGGTCCCCTTCCGGCTGTCCGCCGGGGCCTCGGGGCGCCGCTGGACCGAGGACATTGTCAAAGAAGAAGGACCCGGCGTTTCCGGGCTGCTCGCCGAAGTCGTCGAACGCCTCGGCGTTGCCGGGAGCACCAATGAACCCACCGAACGGGTTACCGTCGCCACCGTCGCCACCGTCGCCAAATCCGGCGAAACCACCACCGTCGCCACCATCGCCAAATCCGGCGAAACCTCCCTCATTGGCGAAGGGGTCAATGAAGCCGCCCGCCGCCATGGGGCCAGGCCGGCCTTCTGGTGCCTCGCCGTCGCCGACAAATCCCTCACCATCAGCAGGAGCGAAACCACCTTCGGGAGGATCGCCCTGACCGGCGAAACCCTCACCATCAGCAGGAGCGAAACCACCTTCGGGAGGATCGCCCTGACCGGCGAAACCCTCACCATCAGCGGGAGCAAAACCACCACCGTCGCCACCATCGCCAAATCCGGCGAAACCACCACCATCGTCACCGCCACCGAATCCGGCGAAACCACCACCATCGCCACCGCCACCGAATCCAGCCGATGGCCCGAACAGGCGGCCGCCCGCGGCACCGGCGAAGAAGTCGTTGGTCGACGGTGCCTGGTAGTCCTCCGGGTTGTCGAGGACCTGGCCTGCACGGCTGTTCGGATCAGCCTTCTGGGGCACGAACGCCGGACCCTCGCCGCCCTCGTTGAACATGAGTCCACCGGGGGGAGCGTCGGGTTCGCCACCCTCACCACCACCCTCGGGCGCAGGACCAAAACCTTCACCACCCTCGGGCGCAGGACCAAAACCTTCGCCACCCTCGGGCGCAGGACCAAAACCTTCACCACCACCGGCACCACCCTCGGGCGCAGGACCAAAACCTTCACCACCACCGGCACCACCCTCGGGCGCAGGACCAAAACCTTCACCACC
>JASLKK010000024.1 GCA_030747595.1 Acidimicrobiales bacterium
GCCGGCGCAGCAGTCGTCGCCGAAGCCGAACTACTACCAGACGAAGCACTGTCCGCGCTATCAGACCCACAGGCACCAGCAAGCAGCGTGAAAGTCAGGAAAATCGCGAGTAGTGACATGATCCGCTTCAACATGGTTCCCCCAAGAGGCTTTGAGCAGTAACGGCCAACACCTCAATGAGATAACTCTGAAGCGAGGTCGTGCCTGCACTGTCTGCCATAACGATGCCCCCTACGGCACGTGAATAGCAAGACGGTGCGCGAAACAACCTGAGAAACCTACAAACCGAGAGAAATCAAAGGTTGGGCGCTGGGCTCATCGTGCCCGGCGGACGCGACCTGCTCAGAAAGATTCTGCTCTTCAGCGCGAATGGTGGACGTAACTGCTAGCCAGCTACGGCGACCAGGGGGTGGTGGCAGGCCACGTAGTGGCCCGCTGAGACTTCGCGCATCTGTGGTTCTTCATTGGCGCAGCGCTCTGATGCCTGAGTACAACGCGTCCGGAACCGACACCCGGAAGGGGGATCGACCGATGACGGGATCTCGCCCGCCTGGTCCATCGATACGTCGATGACAGCTGCAGGATCCGGTTCTGGAATCGATTCGAGAAGAAGCGCCGTGTACGGATGGGCAGCGCCGGAAAAGAGCTCGTCTGGTTCGGCCACTTCGCAAAGTTTCCCCAGGTACATGACAGCCACCCTGTCGCTCACGTTCTTGACGACGGCCAGGTCGTGGGCGATGAAGACCAGAGTCAGGCCGTATTCGGCCTTGAGGTCACGAAGCAGATTGAGGATCTGTGCCTGAACACTGACGTCGAGCGCACTGACCGGTTCATCGCAGATGAGAACTTGGGGTCCGAGGACCAGGCTCCGAGCAATGGAAATCCGTTGGCACTGACCACCTGAAAACTCGTGGGGTCGCTTGTCCCGGGCGACCTCCGGGTCGATACCAACGGCGTGCAGCATCCGGTCAACGATCTCGGCCTGCTCGTTTTCGTCGTGGGGGCCCCAGACCCGCAGCGGTTCAGCAATGATCTCGGCAACCCGACGGCGGGGATTCAAGGAGCTGATCGGGTCCTGGAAAATCATCTGGAGTCCGGTCCGGTGAGTTCTTAGCTGCCCCTCGGACAACTCGGTCAATTCGACGCCGTCCAGGACCACCGACCCGCTCTTAGGCGGAGGAAGCTGGATAAGGGAACGAGCAACAGTCGACTTTCCGCAGCCCGACTCACCGACAAGGCCGAGTGTCTCCCCGGCCTTGACGTCCAGACTGATCCCACTCACTGCTTTCACGGTGCGTTTTTTGGCCGCCGGAAACTCGACTACCAGATCCTCAACCTGGACCAGCACTTCGCCGGCGGGACGAAGATGGGCCTTCCCTGATCCAGCCATTAGGCGATCCCTCCATCCGGAAGTTCTGCCGGTGTTCCCGGACTCTGATCAGCGTCTAAGGATTCGGCCACGGCAAGTGTTTGCGGTAACCGGTCGGCGAGGTTCCGTTCGAACGCCTCACGGTTGGCATCAGACCCCACCGGATACCAGCAGGCTGACTTATGCCCTGAGGTGCCAAGCGAAACCAGTGGTGGGTCCTCCTCGTTGCACTTTGGCTGCACATACGGGCAACGGAGACTGAACGCACAACCAACTGGAAGGTGGGTGGCCACCGGTGGGCGGCCGGTGATCGCTGCCAACGACGTATGGCTTGCATGGGTTGTTCGCGGAATCGAACGCATGAGCGCTTCGGTGTACGGGTGTTGGGTCTTTTCGAAGATTTCGTCCGTCGGAGCCTGTTCCACGACCTTGCCTGCGTACATGACGAGGGTGTCGTCGGTTCGACCGGCAATGACCCCAAGGTCGTGGGTCACCATCACCATGGTCATGTTGCGCTGGCGTTGCTCGCGGCTCAACAGGTTGAGGATCTGATGCTGGACGGTTACGTCCAGAGCGGTGGTCGGCTCGTCGGCAAAGAGCAGCGACGGCTCGCAGGCCAGGGCGCTGGCGATGGAGACCCTCTGGCGCATGCCGCCACTGAGCTCGTGGGGCAACCGATCGATTCTGGATTCAGCTTCTGGAATCCGTACCTCGTTGAGAAGGTCGAGAGCGGTCTGCTTTGCTTCACTGCGGCCCACCTTCTTGTGTTGCCTCAGGTGTTCGATGACCTGGCGTCCGATCTTGACCATTGGGTTCAGCGAGGTCATGGGGTCCTGGAAGATCATGGCGATCTCTGTTCCCCACAGGCTTCGCATTTCCCGGCGGGACAGCGCGAGGAGGTCGCGGCCATCGAAGAAGGCCGATCCGCTGGTCTTGACGTTGGAACCCAGGTTGAGGCCCATAATCGACCGGGCGAGAACCGACTTGCCTGAACCGCTCTCACCAACGATGCCCAGGGACCGCCCGCGCCTAAGGCTGAAACTGACCCCGCGGACAGCCTGCAGTTCGCCGATCGGCAGGAAGAAGCTCGTATGGAGATCCTCGACGCGAAGGATCTCCGATCCCCCCATCGACTCAGACGATGTCGAGGTGTATGTGGGTTCTTCTGAGACGGCCATCAGAGCGATTCCATTTCAGATCGCAGCGGACCGGGCGGCCGCTTGTGCCCGAACCCAGTCGGCGAGATTGTTGAACGAATAGACCGTCATGAACAGCGTCGCGGCAGGCCACACGGCAGGCCAGATGTTGATAAGGAGGTCCTGGCGGGCCTGGTTGATCATCCCCCCCCAGGAGGCTGTTGGGATCTCTACCCCGAGACCGAGAAAAGACAGCGTCGACTCAAGGATGATCAGAACTGGGAGGCCGACCAACGAGTAGGCGAGGAGCGCGGGCAAAACGTTGGGGAAAATTTCCCGAACCAAAATCCGTTTCCTGCTGGTGCCAATGGCCCTTGCCGCGGTGACAAAGGCCTGCCCGCTGACCGAGAGGGCGGTGGCACGGGCAATTCGTGTGTACGACGGCCAGACGAAGACGGCACCGACCAGGACTAGGACTACGAGGTTGCGCATTCCAAGCATCGTTGTGATGAACACCAGACCGATGAGAGCTGGGAACGACAGCCAGGTATCCACGAGAGCCATCAGAAAGGTCTCGAGGAGTCCCCGGAAATAGCCGGCGATCGATCCAAGTGTGCCGCCGACGACGATTCCTACTGCTACTAGCGAGAAGGCGAAGATGAGCGAGACCCTGGCTCCGTAGATCAGCCGGGCGAGGATGTCGCGGCTGACATTGTCGGTACCCAGCCAGTGGCTGGCCGTCGGACCCTCGTTGGTCTTCCCGTCGCCGAAGACGAAACCCTGGTAGTTGGGGTCGGCTAGGCCGGGGATCAGGTCAGCCAGTGCTGCCGCGAGGACCACCAAAATCAGCCATAGGAAGCAGATCTTGGTCAGCCACGGCATCTTCCCGAACAAGTTCCCGAACCGACTTTTCCGGGACGAACCCGGGAACATCTGCTCGGCGTTCCTTGGCCCCCGCCGGAGTGTCGACGGGACCCGGGTCTGGACCGGTACCGGTGGCAGGCCGAGCTTGGACACTTAGTTCGTCCTCCGTATCCGGGGGTCAACGACCATGTAGACGAGGTCGGTGGCCGTGTTGACAATCACGTAGAAGACGGTAATGAGGACTGTGATGGCTTGGACCATCATGAAGTCACGTTGTTGGATCGCCGAAAATAGACGCTTTCCAAGGCCCGGAATGGCGAACAGGTACTCGATGACGAGCGACCCGCCGATCAAGATTCCGATGTTCAGGCCGACCACCGTGACGAGCGTGAGGAGGCTGGGTCGGAGACCGTGCCGGAAGAGAATAAACCGGTCGGTCAGCCCCTTCGCTCGCGCTGAAAGGATGTAGTCCTCCTTGAGGGTGGCGATCATGTCGGATCGAAGGACCCGCGTATAGACAGCGATCTCTGTGACGGCCAACGACAGTGCAGGGAGGGCCACACTCTTAAGGTTGGGTCCTAGCCCGTCACTGAGCCTGTTCCATCCGACAGCGGGGAACCATTGGAGTCTTAGGGCAAACACGTAGATGAGGATCAGCCCGGTGACGAATACGGGCAAACTGAGCCCAGCTTGGGCAAACCCGCTGACCACGCGATCTGATCTTCGCCCCTCCCGGTAGCCGGTGAACGCCCCCAGGGGAACCGCTATCAGGAGTGAGAAGCCAACGGCAACGGCCATTAGTTCGAGGGTGATCGGCAACCGGTGGGTGATCTCATCGGTCACCGGCTGTCCGGTAACGAGGGAACGGCCGAGGTCTCCCTGCACTGCGTCGCCCAGCCACCGTCCGTAGCGGACGATCATCGGGTCGTTCAGACCCCATTCCTCCCGGATCTGTTCGACGAACTCCCGATCTTGCTGAGCATCGATCGGGATCAGAGCGTTGACGGGGTCGCCCGGTAGGACGTTGGTGCCGACGAAAGTAACGAAGGAGACCACGATCACGGTCACGACGAGACGCGTCAAGCGAATCGCGAGGATCTTCGGCATCTCCGTCCTTTCGGGATCAACTCAGGTCACCTGAGTCCCAGTCATGACCTGTTCTATGCGGCGCCCCTCACAACGACAATCCTGCACCCTCCCGCGACGCCCGACAGGAAGGCAGTTGTGGGGGCCGTGCCCATTGGACACGACCCCCACAACACCAACTAACTACTCGTAGCTACCAACTAGTTGTCGGTCCGCCAAACCTGTTCCCACCGGCCAACGGCACTCGGGTGGCCGATGCCCAATGTCCCGTCGGGCAGGACCCAGGTGTCGAGCCCGGTGATCCCTTCCTCGACCGCGATAACCGTTGCCGTACCCCCTGAGAACCAGTGGGGCACGTCACGGTTGGCGATGATGCCGATCTTCTCGTAGAGCGCGTAACGCTCTGCGAAGTCGTTCGTCACCAGGGCGTCTGCCAGGTAACCCTGAATCTCCGCGTTGTCGTAGTTGGAGAAGTTCAGGGGATTGGCCTGCCAGTTGTTGAAGGCCTGGCCAATGGGCACGGACGGATCCGCCTCACTGCCGTAGCGCCAGCAGTGGGCACCATGGTCACCCAGGAAGCCGTTGGCGATTCCCAACGAGACGTTGATGTGGGTCTGCTGGTCGTTCCCCGTGTCGACGTCGACGTCGACGAGCCCGGTCGCTGTCCACAACTGGTCGAGAACCGACATCGCTGCAACGAGCGTCGGGTCCATCGGGCATGCCAGATCCACATGGATCTTCTCTCCGGCGGCCTTGCCGTCGGACCGGGACGGATCGTCCACGTACTCCTGAAGCAGAGCGATTCCAGCGTCGAAGTCGAAATGCGGATACGAGTCGGCGACCGCCTGCGACCACCACGGGCTGTCCACCGAGAAGAACTGTGTGACCGGTGATGAAATCCCGGCTCCACCCAGTGCCTCGATGACCGCCTCCTGGTTGTTGGCCAGGGTCAGGCCACGCCGAACCCGAACGTCGTCATACGGCGGCACCTGTGCATTGAAGTGTCCACCACCGGCATCGTTGCCCTGGAACTCGTACAGGACCACACCTTCCAGCGACCGGGCATCACGCACTGTGGCCTGACGCCGAGACTCCATCGCCGAGGTCGTACCTGCAGCTAGCGCCGCTAGACGGGTCGTCTCGTCAGGAATCGGCCGGTAGGAGACGCCGTCTAGGTACGGAAGTTGCCTGCCGTTGATCGACAGCCAGTAGTTCGGGTTACGAACCAGAACCGTCTCGTTGTCGATGTCACGGCTGTCCATGACGAACGGGCCAGTCCCAATTGGGTTGGCGTTGAAGGCATCGGAATCTGCTGCCGCCTCCGGGTCGAACGGGTAGCCGATCGGAGCACCGTTGAGGAACGACGGGAAGGCCACGTTGGTGGCTCCCAGCGTGTAGTCAACCGTGAGGTCCCCTGTGGCTTCGACGTTGATCAAACCTGCGGTAGCGATCGCACCGGCAGCCGAAGAACCGGCCTGCTGGATCGGCCACATGTCCTCGAGCGTCTGGGCAGAAAGCGCCTTGCCGTTGTGGAAGGTCACCCCGGATCGCAGGGTCACCGTCCAAACGGTGAAGTCGTCGTTCGCGGAGATCGACTCGGCAAGCCATGGCAGGTATTCGCCCGACTTGGCCTGGCGGAGCAGCGGATCGAACATCTGGCCCAGCATCGTGTAACACGACGATGCGCACGCGTCCTCCCACGGTCGGAGGCCAACAGCCTCGGCCTCGAGGCCGACGACCACCGTGCCGCCGTACTGCGGCTTGGCTGCCGGTACGACGAGGTTGCCTTCGCCGAGCGACGAGCCGCCGGGGGCGTACTCGTAGACGACGTTGGCGTTGGACG
>JASLKK010000025.1 GCA_030747595.1 Acidimicrobiales bacterium
ATGCTGATCCTTCTGGGACTCGGGGTTCTCTGGGCTGCGGTCCTGTTGCCACCCGTCATCGGATTTCGACCGTGACTTACCCGTTCCGGCAGATGCCTGTGATTGCAGGCGAAACAAGGGGTAACGGAAGAAAGAACACTTATCTCCTCTCCGAGCTTCGCCCCTCCGAGGTGCGCCCGAAAGAGGTGCGCCCCTTTGAGGTTCACCTACCGGATCGGTACACGGCCGTTTCCACCGGCCAGGTAGGCGAGGTCCACCGAATCGCCGACATGGACGGAGAAATCCTCCTGCGGTAAGTCAGAGGAAGCGTGCCACCACTGTTACCTGTCGCACTGACCCAGATCTAGACGGGTCGATCAAAGAGGCCACTATCCAGATACTTCAAGCCGCTATCACAGGCCAAAGTCACAACAGATGAACCTCGGCCAAGCTCTGCAGCAAGCTCGATCGCAGCACAAACATTGAGGCCTGTTGAAACGCCACAGAGCAAACCTTCTTCGAAGGCCAAGCGACGGCACATTTCCATGGCGAAACCCTCATCAACCGTCCGGATTTCCGCACATCGTGTGCGATCAAGGAACGGCGGTTCGAACCCAACTCCTATGCCTTCGACCCGGTGAGGGCCCCCAACGCCAGTGGTCAACAGTGGAGATTGAGCAGGTTCGAGCGCAATCACGTCTGGCCGAACTCCTTTGCTGACAAGCCCATTGACAGCACCCATGAGAGCTCCGCCCGTCCCAACGCCGGCGCAGATGAGATCTACGGCCCCACCAGTCTGCTCGGCGATCTCGGCCCCCATCGGCTCATAGCCAACTAGAACGTCCGGAGAACCAAATTGGTCCGCATAGAAACAGCCTTCCTTGGAAACCAGTTCTTGCGCCCGGCCCTTCATGCGACCGATTAGTTCAGGCGTGATCGCACCGTCCTCGCTTGTCTCAATTATGACTTCAGCCCCGTATGCACGCATCGAACGTAACTTCGCCGCCGCGAATGCATCGGATGACACCGCCACGAAGCTCAGACCCAACCGAGCTGCAACAAAAGCAAGTGCCGTACCCGTGCTTCCACCCGTGTACTCAACTACCCGATCACCAGGTTTGACCTCGCCTCTCTCGATCGCACGTCCGAGAACAGCGACTGCCATACGGTCCTTGTAACTCCCCGTTGGGTTACCCGACTCCAGTTTGAGCCACACGGTCCCGCACCCATCTGGAACAACCTTGTTGAGTTGAACTAGTGGGGTGCCTCCCACGGAGGTGGACAGAAGTGGGTCGGTTGAATACACGGCCCAAATCTAGGCACACCGAGGGGGCACGGCTTCGGTCTGATCTTGTAGCCGTCATGGTCCACTGAGGGTCGCGTCTCTCGTGGCTTCGGCTGCCAGGAGCTCGAGAATCACGATTCCGGACCGAATCCGTACCCAAAACCCGCCCACTGATTTCGACCGTGACTACCCGCCCCGGCAGATGTCTGTGATTGCAGGCGAAACGAGGGGTAACGGAAGAAAGATCACATAGGCCTTAGGTATCATCACCTCCAACGCACCAAGTTCATTGGTTGGTCAAGCGGCTGCCCGTTGAGTGAACTGATCAGGAATCGGATTCCTCGGCGTGATCAGCTTCGACGGCCGCCACCAGGCGAGCTGGCAGGTCGGGGATTTCGGAACGGACTCTTGACCAACTGGGGATAAATGCTGTCTCCAACGGATCGTCCAGGAACTCCTGGCCGGCTCGAACGACAGACCGGGCGAACACTTCGATGGCCGATTCCTCGGCGTGGCGGTCGTAGGCCATGGCATTGAACGCCGCGTCGGCTTCGTACCGGTCAATGAGGTCCAGGGCAGTGCGGTCATAGGCCGCTTCCAGTGAGCGGAAGCCCTCGGCGCTTAGCACCACGCCACCAATGGCCAGCTTTCGGTAGATGGCCCGGGCGATGTCGACGCTCATCCGGTGCAGTCCGTCGGTGGGGTCGTCGGCCGATAGCTCCCGGTGCTTGTGGTCGTAGCCATCGGCCACGTCCACCTGGCAGACCCGGGTGGTGGGGAAGTGCCGGTAGACCTCGGCTAGGACTCCGATCTCGAACCCCCAGTCTGAAGGCACCCTCAGGGTCTCGGCCACGTCGGTGGACATGGCACATTCGCCGGCCAGCGGGTACCGGAAGCTATCCAGATACCTGAGGTAGCCCAGGTCGCCGAATGTCACTGCCAGTGCCCGGACCAGCGGGGTCACGAAGAGGCGGGTAACCCGCCCGAAGAGTCGATCGGGTCCCATACCGTCCCCCGAGGCCCGGTGGTAATAGCCCTTGGCGAACCCGAACCGGTTCGAGGGGTGAGCCACCGGATAGAGCAGGCGGGCCGGCAACGACCGGTCATAGTCGCGAATGTCTGCGTCATGGAGGGCCACGATGCTGCTCCGACCTGAAGCTAGGAAGTGGCCGAGGCAGAACCAGACGTTGCGCCCCTTGCCCGGCTGGCCTGTAGGCAGGCCATGAGCCTCCAATTCATCCCGTAGGGCCGTGAGTCGAGGTCCGTCGTTCCAGAGGATGCGGTGCTGCTGGGGGAGCCGGGAGAAGATTCGATGAGCTCTGGCAAAATCATCCCGGCTGGCCCGGTCCAGGCCGATCACCACCTCGTCGAGGTAGGAAACGGCAGCCAACTGGTCGACGATGCGTTGCAGCGCTGCACCGTCGAGGTCGGCCACCAGACAGGGAATGACCAGCGACATGGGCCGGTCGACGCTCCACGACTTGAGTTCCTGCTCGAGATCCGCGGTCGGTCGACGCCTGAGGTCATGCAGCGTGGCGATCACGCCGTTCTGGAAGAAGTCGGCCACTTCCCGAGGCTAGGGGCTCCCGGCAGCCAGCTTCCCTTTCGGCGCGGCTCCGGTCCCTATGGGCAGTCGGACATCATCAGATCATCACTGTTCCAAGGTCTATCGATCACTGGCCGGGCGTTAGCGTTGCCTTCCGATGGTTCCTCTCGTTCGGTGGCGTGGCGCGCTTGCTCTGGTGATCGCTATCGCCGGGTCGACCCTGCTGGCGGTCGCCTGTTCGGTTGCCGGTGGGAGCACGGCGGATGGCGTTCGGACCATTGTGGTGCTGACGGCTGACCAGGCCACCGAGATCGTTGTTCCTGCCGGATTTGCGTCGGCCACCACGGCCCCTCCCACCAGCGCCGTCCCCTCCGCCGAACCCTCTTCGTCAGACACCTTCGCATCGGACACGGAGGTCTCATCCTCCGATTCGTCGACATCAGGAACCTCGTCGACGCCAGAAACCTCGTCGACCCCAGAAACCTCGTCGGCGGTGTTCGACGAAGACGAGGCCGACGGGTATTCGGATGCGGAATCGAACCAGCAGCCGGCCACCACCACGGTCGCGGAGTTGGCTGCCACGACCACGGTGGTCGAATTGGTGAAGGAGACGATTCCTCTGGCCGAAGAGGAGCGGGTGCATCCCGGGGTGCGGTTAATGAGCGCCCTGGACGAGTTCAACGCCTGTCTGGCCGAGGAAGGACACGAGTGGATCGGAATGCCCGATGCCGCAGCGGGTCCCGAGGCGCCGGCGAATCAGCCCGCCTACCTTCAAGCGCTACAGCTCTGCAACAGCCAGACCGGGATCTCTGACGCCTTGCAGGGCTACCAGACCTCCCGCTCAGACCTCTCTCCTGAGGAGATCCGGCAGGAGAACCAGAACTTCATCGACCTAGTGGACTGCCTCCGAGGTCTGGGCTGGTCGGTTGGTGACCTGCGACCCGACGAGGACGGCCTCCTTAACCCGGGAGACGAGTTTGTGGGTCCCGACGGCGAGATCGTGAGCGATGACATCCGAGATTGCGCCAGCCAGATCGCGCTGGCTGCCGAAACCGAGGGGTGACCAGATGATTCGAGCAGGCGTAGTGGTGGCAGCGGCCCTGATGGCCGCCGGCTGTGGTGGAGGCGGCAGCGAGACGGCCCGCACGGTGACCCTGTTGGCCGAGGATGCACCGTCGGCAATCGTAATCTCGACCACCGTGGCGCCCAGCACGACCGTGGTACCCACCACGGCGGCACCCACGACCGTAGAGGCCGCCAAGGAGGCCACGTCCACATCCGCTGAGGCCACGTCCACATCCGCTGAGGCCACGGCATCCGAGACCAGTCTCGAGGTCGAGCCCGAACCGGAGGCGACTACGACGACCACCGAGGTGGTCAAGGAGACCATCCCGTTGGCCGAGCAGGATGTTCCCGCCGGGATCAAGATGATGGATTCCCTTGAGGAGTTCAACGGCTGTCTAGAGGAAGAAGGGACGACATTCATCGGTCGTCCCGATCCCGACCTGGGTGCCGAGAACCCGGTCAATCAGCCGGAATACATCGAAGCGCTGACCCTGTGCGCAGCGCGGTCAGGCATCGTCGACGCGATGCAGGAGTTCCAGATGTCGAGGATCGGACGGTCCCCGGATCAGATCCGTGAGGCCAACGAGCAGTTCATCGAGTTGGCCGGCTGCTTGCGGGGTAAGGGCTGGACGGTTAGTGACCCGGTGCCCGATGCTGAGGGTTCGCTTGGCCCCGGCGAGGACTTCCAAAGTCCCGACGGCGATCTCGACCTCGACGACATCCGTGGCTGTATCAGTGAGCGGAATCTGGCAGACGGAGGAGATGACCAGTGAGGAAGCGCTTGAAGGGCCTGTTTTCCCTGGCCGTAGCGACGGCCGTCGCGGTAGCCGTCGTGGTGTGGCAGCCATGGGCTGACGAGACGACGGTGGCCGACCCCGGGGTCGACCGGGCCATCGCTGAGTCGGTGTCGGTTCGGACGTTGACCGACGAGATCACTATCCGGGGTGAGCTGCGTCGCGATGAACTCCAGGTGGTAACGGCCGCAGTGGACGGCAAGGTCGGACACGTGTCTGTCGAAGACGGGGACACCGTCAATGCCGGTGATGCGCTGCTGACCATCGACGGTCGCGAGGTCGTCGCCGTACTCGGTGATTTCGCGTTCTACCGCCAGTTGGACGTGGGGTCCGAGGGCCCCGACGTCCGACAGTTGGAGAACATTTTGTCGTCCGCCGGCTACCCGGTGGGGGACGTGGACTCCCTCTATACCGAAGAGACCCGATCCGGTCTTGCCGCGTGGCAGGCCGATCACGGCTACATCGGTGCGGCCCCCGAGGCCGACGAGGTCGTGACGGTCACCCTGCAGGGCAATCCTGCGGGCTATGTGGTGGGTCCGGTCAACGCCGTTTCAGTTCGCATCGGACCGGCGGTAGCCACCGCTGGTGAACTGCGCGAGAGCCAGTCAGCAGCAGTGATGGCCACCGCGGCAGCCGTTGTAGATGCGGCGGCTGTGGCCGACACGCCGGTTCCCACGGTGAGCCTGACCTCCGCGGCCGTGGTCGTCCAGGAGGGGCGACCCGTGGTGGTGACCATCTCCGCCGATGTGGCACCGGTGGCCGACCTGCAGATACCGATCACCATCTCCGGCGACGTCATGGTCGGCGACGACTACGTGGATCCGGACGACACGATTGTGCTGCCGGCCGGC
>JASLKK010000026.1 GCA_030747595.1 Acidimicrobiales bacterium
TCGGGGGTACGAAGTGCTCTCATTGGCTCTCCTTAGGGGTGTTCGAGAAGGGGTAGGGGCTCCATGTCCAGCATCCGTCGGTAGGTCCCGTGGTAGTGGTGCAGGGCGGGTTCGTTGCGGCCGAACACCACCTGGTCGAGGGCCCCTGACGAGGCGGTGCGCTGCTGGCTGGCACTTACCACGTAGTCCTCATCGCGGATGATCGACCCGAAACCCCTCGAGATCATCGTCAACATCTCGCGGGACTGGGGGTCCGCTGCTGGGCCGGGCCGGAGGTACCAGGTGATCCGACTCACGTGACGGCCAGGATCAGTGGAGCTCGGATAGGCCCGTACAAGGTGAATGCCCTCGGCGAACGGCATCAGTTGGACGTTGGGGAACAGCCAGTAGACGGGCAGGGCTGCGGTGGTGATCTCCCATTCATCTTCCGGTAGGTCCCGGAGTCCGTCGATCTCGCGTTTGCACAGCAGCATCCTGTGGTTTCGTCCGTAGGTGTCATAGCACTGGACGTTCCCGTGGAAGTTCAGGTGGATGGTTTCCGAATGGAGTGCAGGGAAGTGGTAGGTCTCCCCGAAGGTGTCCATGGCCAACTTCCAGTTGCAAGCCACGTCGTAGTCGTCTCTTCCGAGGTACGACAACTCGCCTAGGTTCCACGAACCCAACTCGGCCCGGAGCGCAGGTCCCAGTTGCTCGTCGAGATCAATTGTGCCTTCCGGGTCGGGATGGACCCACAACAAGCCGGCCTCCTCCACGGCGGGTAGTTCAACCAGACCGAGGCAGGCCTTGTCGGGATCACCGAAGTGGTCCGCATTGGGTAGACCGACGAGAGCACCTCCGGTGTCGTACGACCACCGGTGGAACGGACAGGTGAACCGCCTGGCCTCACCACGGTCACGCTCCTCGAGGACCACACCGCGGTGTCGACAGGAATTGACGAAGGCCCGGAAGCGACCCTCTTCGTCGCGGGTGCCTAGGAGCGGTGTGGGCAGGTCGTCACACGTCAGGAAGGCACCGGGCTCGGGCAGGTCACCTGTTAGACCGACGAGGTGGGGATGGCCAGCGAAGAAGGCTCGGCGCTCACGCTCGGCCAGGTCAGGATCTGCGTAGACACTGGTCGGATTGTGGAAGAAACCGCCGGCATCGACGTTCAGCCCATCGTCGAGACGCTCCATCAACAACCTGATCTGGGAAACCTGCTCGCTTCGATCCACGACTCTCCCGGAGGTCTGCTTGACTGGCCCACCCCGAGTGTTCTCCCCACCCCGCTGCGCTGCCAACATGGACGGGCTGTCGACGTCGGCCAGGAGGTTGCCGTGATTCCCCTAGACGAGACCTACGAAGGAACGTTTCCGTTCGCACCACATACTTTCGATGGCTGCGGCTTCGTCCAGCACTATGTGGACGAAGGGCCCCGTGACGCCGAGCCGCTCCTACTGCTTCACGGCGAGCCCACTTGGGGCTACCTGTACCGGCACATGATCGGTCCACTTTCGGAAAACCATCGGGTGGTCGTCCCCGACCACATGGGATTCGGCAAATCCGAGACTCCACAGGACCGTGAGTACACGCTCCAGACCCACACCGAGAACCTGGTCGCACTGGCAGAGCACCTCGACCTGACAGACATCACGTTCTTCGGTCAAGACTGGGGCGGTCCAATCGCCACGGCATTCACGGTGCGCCACCCCGAGCGGGTCAAGCGACTGGTGTATGCAAACTCGCTGGCCGGATACGGCCGAATCGCCGATGAATACGCAACACCGATAGCCCAATCTCGTTGGTTCACTTGGATCGGTGGGGGCCTGGAATCGGGCCGCACCGCCGACGTCCTGTTGAACCTAGGGTCGACCGTGCTATCGGTCATGAAAATCACTGGTTTCACCAATTCGGCAGTGGTGGACGACACGTGGATTCGGGCCTACTCCGAGCCCTTCCCGGACCGGGCGTCTGCCATCGGTGGGCTTGAGTTCCCTCTCGACGCCTATCTGGGCCGGATCGGCGAATACGTCCTCGCCGGTGCCGAAGGGGTGCCCGACCTGATGTCCAAGCCGGCGATCCTGCTGGAAGGCATGGAGGATGGGGCAATCCCACCCGACCGGGCCATCGCCGACTTTCAGGCGCTATGGCCCGATGCTCCAGTGGTTGAACTACCCGGCGTAGGCCACTACTGCCAGGAGGACGCCCCCGACGCCCTGGTGGCCCATGTCAAGGACTTCCTCCAGGCCAACCCCTAGGGAACGATCCGGTCAGTCGACGCCACCCAGGTGGCTGTGGGTGTCAGCTGGCTCCTCGCCGGGCCAGTTGGTGCGCCACACCTCTGCCTGCACATAGCCCATAGGAATCGACCGGGCCTCGAAGCCATCTACTGGCTCGATCATCGGTTCGGCCACCACCAGGTGGTTGGGAACTGCGAAGAATGGGGCGCTGTACCGCTCGACCCCGGCGGAGGTGACCACCCGGTGGGGCGTAGAGACCAGTCGACCCCCCGACCAAACCTCCAAGACGTCGCCCACGTTGACCAGTAGTGCCCCCCCGGGACAGGCGGCTTCAACCCATCGACCGTCACGAGTCCTCACCTCGAGGCCACCCACCGGATCGGGGTCAAGCACGGTGACCACCGTGATGTCCTTGTGAGCGTGGAACGCCGGCGCGAGGTCGTCGGGGCTCCGGGCCGGGTAGTGGAGCAGGGTCGTGTTGGTCAGTGGGGCCTCCATGGCCCCGGCCAGGGCGGATCGATCCAGCCCCATCTCGTCGGCCAGCACGTCCAGCAGTCGGTCAACAAGGCCTTCCATGGCCACCCACCAGGACGCCACGACCTGCTGCATTCGCGCCGGATGCGCAGGCCATCGGTTCGGTCCGTACAGACTGCACTCGTTGCTGACCGGATGTCCCGGCGGGCACTCCCAGTGAAGCTTGTAGCCCTCGAAACCGTCGGCTGTAGCAGTGCCATTCCCTGCCTTTGAGTCGCGGTTCGGAGTGAAGAAGCGTTGTGGGATGAAGCCCCGGTAATTCTCGCGGGTGATGGCCTGTCGAGCCTTAGAGGCCTCGTCCACTGCGAACAGGTCGACCAACAGTTCACGCATTGCTGACAGGTCGGCTTCTGGCACTCCGTGCTCACGCAGTGCCACAAATCCGACGGTCGACAGTGAGGCGACTACGCCGGATCCGTCGACGAGGTCGACTACCGGAACATCAGGGGCCGAAGCTCCCTTCATTAGATAATCGGCAACTCGGCTGGTGCCCGGCGAGACAGCATCTCGGGTCCGTCGGCTCGCAAGACGAAGTTCTCTTCGTGGACCATCATCCGGCC
>JASLKK010000027.1 GCA_030747595.1 Acidimicrobiales bacterium
GACTAGGTCTTCGCTGAGGTGGTAGCCATCCTGGGGGGTTGACGGCGGATCAATGTGTGTGTTGTCGCGGACGAGTTCGGGATGGAACTGGTCGGTCTCGCCCTCCAGGAATCCGTAGAACCGGTCGAAACCGCGCCCTAGCGGCCACTGGTCAAATGGCCCGGCCGCTGAAGTGTCCTCCGTCGGCGCCAGGTGCCACTTTCCGGCGCAGAAGGTGGCGTACCCCTCGGCATGGAGTACCTCTGCGATGGTGGACGCCGAGTTCGAGATGTGGCCCAGCTGGTGCGGGAACCCGGTGCGCCAGTTGGAAACGCCTCGCAGTCCCACTGCGTGCTGGGACCTACCGGTCAGCAAGGCCGCACGCGTCGGCGAGCACAGTGGTGTCACGTGGAAGTTCGTGAACTGCACGCCGTCAGCAGCGAGCGCGTCCACACTGGGGGTGTCGATGTCGGAGCCGTAGCAGCCGAGTTGGGCGAAGCCTGTGTCGTCAAGAAGCACGATCACCACGTTGGGTGCGTCCTCACCTGGGTGGGGTGGCTCCATGTAGTCCGGCTCGGAGTCCGCCAGCGTCCGGCCGATCGTTCCCTTGAACTCGGTCATTGGATCTCCTTGCTCAGGTGGTGACCGTGGTGAGGTCGTCGCCGACGATGACTTCACCGGAATAGTGCTCGGCAGCGATAGCCATCCACTCCGGGTACCGCTCGGGCGTGGGTGCCGGCACCATGTGGGTGAGAGCGAGTCGCTTGGCGGCGACCCGTTCGGCCGTCTGGGCCGCCTCCACGACGCCGGAGTGGTAGTCGAGGATGTCCTGCATCATGCCGAGCGGGATCATTTCGACGAGGTCACGACGAATCACTGTTTGGACGTAGACATCGGTGTTCCGAGCTAGTTCGTCGACCCCATCACACGGAATCGTGTCTCCGACGATTGCCGCTGTGCTGCCGTCATGCTCGATGCGAAAGCCGATTGTCGGCCGCACGGGTGCGTGTTCGGTCGCCGCCGTGTCGATCTTGACATCACCGAGGGCGAACGAGTCGCCGGGTGCCAACTCGGTGACGTTCACCAGGGGTGGATTGGTCAGTAGGTCGTGATGCTCCATCCGGTAGCCGATATCTGGCTCCAGTGCGTGTAGCTGCCGGTCAACGAACTCAGCCGTGCCGATCGGACCATAGATCGGCAGTGTCGCTTTGCCCTGCGACATCACCCAGTGGGTGGTGATCACGTCGTTGAGCGCGCATATGTGATCACTGTGCAGATGGGTGACAAGTACCCCGGCGAGCAGCCCCGGAAGCGACCCGGCGCCAGCCATTCGCATCACCACCCCCCGGCCGGCATCGACGAGGATGTGGGTGTCGCCCGCCTTCACCAGGGTGGACGGGCCAGCCCGGTTGGCGTCAGGTAGGGGCGACCCGGTCCCGGTGAGGATGACCTCCACTACGGCCCCTCTTCTTGATCAACGGAGGCCGTCAGTCGATTGACGAGTGGTCTGGTCACCAAGGCGTATGTATCGGCGATAGCCGACTCTCGATAATCACGTTGCGCGGTAAGACGATCTGGGTCCATGGCAACAGCCATGAAGGCCCGCCGGCTTGGAAAGGTATTGAAACGAACCTGGTCCCAGCGCCGTCCGTCACCGATGATCGTGCCCTCGACAGCGAACCATCCTGCAACGCTCGCACCATGTGGGGCCGCGACCCGTCCAGCGTGCTTGGAGTAGGACTCCATGCCTGTAGGCGATTGGGCCCCGACGGCGTCGTGGAAGGACAGCACGTGGACCACCATCACCTCGCCGTCATCGGTGGTCGGCGGGTGGGGCACCTCGCTCCAGTCAGGAAGATCGAAGACGCCCCAATTGGCTCCTAGCATCGGCTGGGTCCCCATGACGATCGTCCTGGCCATTCCCGCGTCCTTGTGCTCGTGGAGGCGCTGGAAGTCGTCGTGTTGCTGCATGTCGATGAAACTGCGGCGCGTCGGGTACTTGACCACCGCTACTCGGTCCCACTCCGGCTCGTCGCCTAGCAACTGGTCCTGCACGTCAGCCACGAATACGATTTCGGCACCCACGGCGGCTAACGGAGCCGTCGGGGTGTAAAGGTCGTCGGCCTCACGCCCGCTGATGGTCGCGTCGCGACCATCGGCGTAGTCGGCTGCCGTGCGGTAGCTCATTAGGTTCACCATCCACACCGGGCCATCTTCGTCCGGCGAGGTGGATGCCAGGCGCCGGCCATACCCGGTGTCGATCTGCCCGTAGCGGGGACTCATCAGAGTTGCTCCATCATGGACTGGTCCTTCATCGTTGCTTTTCTCGAGTTCCGTTCGATTAGGTGATCGTCGTTATCGATCCGGTGATTTGCCATGGCGTCTCACCGTCGGTTCGTGTTCTCGGACCCCACTCACGTGAGGCGGCCTCCGACGAAGTCGTCGATGAGCTGGGCCAGGTCGGTGCCGCAGTCCTCTTGTATGAAATGTCCGCCGCCTTCGATGGTGCGGTGGGGTTGCCCTTGGGCGCCGGGGACAAGGGTGCGGAACGGTTTGTCGCCACCTCGGGTGACCGGGACCAGGTCGCTGACGCAACACAAGAGCGGCTACTCCCAGGCCTTCAGCGTTACCCATGCAGCCGTGTTCTCGGCACCTTCGGGGCCGTCCGGTGACGTAACAACCAGTGATGGCCAGATACGGGCCCCAGCCTTGTACGAGTCATCAGGAAACGGTGCGTCGTAAGCGGCGATCTCGTTCGGTGAGAGGTCGCGTACGCATGCCCGGTTGATCAGTTCGCCGATCGGGAACACCGGTGAGTCCTGGGAGAACTTCTGCCAGGCCATGAACGCTTCCCCCGGTGGGGGCGTTCCTGTAGGAAGACCGGTGTTGGACAGGACGATCCGGGCAAATCGGTCAGGTTCGGCGGTGATTAGTCGCAGTCCGATCAGTCCACCCCAGTCCTGCCCGAAGAATGTGACGTCGTTGAGGCCAAGGTGTTCGAACACCAAGCTCGACATCCAGGCGACGTGGCGGGCGTACGTGTAATCACCCATCTCTATGGGCTTGTCACTGCGCCCGAAGCCGATCTGGTCGGGTACGACGACCCGGTGCCCGGCAGCAACCAGTGGCGGAATCATGTGCCGGTACAGGTACGCCCATGACGGCTCGCCGTGCAGGAGTAGCACCGGCGAAGCATCGGCTGGCCCCTCGTCGAGGTAGTGCACTCGCAGCTCTCCGTCGCCGGCGCTTCGACCGCCTCGCGCTCGGCGCGCTCGCGGGCCCGGATGCGGTCGCCGCCGAAGGCCCGGACGA
>JASLKK010000028.1 GCA_030747595.1 Acidimicrobiales bacterium
CAGGGCCCGGCCGTCGGACGGTCTCGTCGATGAGGAAGTCGACCACCTCTCGAAGCGCCTCCTGTGGTTCGGCACCATTAGCCACGGCGGCCTCGTGGATCGCCACTTGGCGATGCGCACTGGTTCCTGTCTCAAGGATCTGGCGTGTGGCGAACAGTTCGTCCGAACACCCAAGTTCAGAAGCTGCCGGAGCCAGCATCTCCTGCAGTTCGTCTACCAGGTCGCCAAACGGCACCAGGGCCCCGACGCCGAAGTCGATCATGCCGCTGTCGATGCCATACCGCTGGGCTCGCCAGCGGTTCTCCTCAACCAGCATGTTCGAATAGCTGCGCCAGCTCTGGTTACTGCGCTTCAACTCGTGGAGCATCCAAAGCACACACTGGTAGATCGCTGCCACCGAGGACCCATGGGTCGCGTTCGTACACACGTCGGCGATTCGCATCTCGAGCGTCGGGTACCGGACCGAGGGGCGCAGATCCCACCACAACTTGCTGGCGTCCTCCATCACCCCGGCATTGACAAGGACCTGGACGTGGCGTCGGTAGTCAACCCACGACTCGAACACCTCAGGAAGCCCGGTGCGAGGCATCCCGTCAAAGACCGAAAGGCGGAAGCTGCGCAGCCCGGTATCCACACCGTGCCAGAACGGCGACGACGTCGAGAGCGCCAGCATGTGGGGCAAGAAGTAGGAGGCCTGGCGCATTAGGTCGATACGTAGGTCGTCGTCATCAAGGCCGACGTGCACGTGCATCCCGCAGATAAGCATGCGACGGGCAATGACCTGATGGTCCTCCTCCAGCTTGTCGTACCGCTCGCTGCGTGTCTGCGATTGCGATGCCCAGGTGCCGAACGGATGGGTCGAGGAAGCGATGATCGCATAGCCAAACTCTGTGACGATCTCGGAGAGCGTCGACCGGAGTTCCACAATTTCGGCTGCCGCCTGGGGCACGGAGGCGCACTTGCTAGTCCCCACCTCAAGTTGCGACTGGAGGAACTCCGTGGTCATCCGGCCGTCGGTGCGGTCAGCGCCTTGTTCCAACAACTCGCTGGGGGGGTGAGCAACCAAGTCACGACCCTCCCGGTCCACAAGGAGATACTCCTCCTCGATACCGATCGTAAATGAAGGCTCATTCACCACCCGCTGTGTACTCCGTTCTCCACGTCGATCAGCGATAGGGCTACGACGAAGGGTGCCTTGCCCCAGCCGGTTGGGATACAGAAATTTTCGCGCTGCTCCATGCTTCAAGTATCGCCCAGCCAGCAGGCGCCCGCCCGCTGAGGCACCCTCCATGCACTCCCTCGGCAACCACTCTGGGCAGTACTGGGACGTGCGGCCAAAGACCCATTCTGTCTTTGATGGCCCGCTCTGGGGGGCGTACCACCAAAGCCAGAATGGAAAAGCCCAGAAGTCTCAAGTCCCGGCGCAACAACCGCCGACACAGGGACATGACAGAGACATGGGAACCATTCAGAACACCGCCGCTCTCTATCTCCGCAGGTCGTCACTCGACGACCGGGCCGCGGACAACCGGAGCCCCTGCCCCGGAGGAAGAACCCTGCGCCTCTCGAATGCCGATTAGCGGTCGTACAGTGTGGGCGTCCGATTGTCCGGATGGTTTGTACCAACGTTTGTTGACAAGACGTGGTCCTCATAGATCCTGTCAGCGAAGTCATTCCATCCGGAATCCTGTCGACCGCAGGCCCGCCACGGGTTGGCGACCATCTCGTCGAAGCGGGTGTCCCGTTCGATGCCGAGTGCAGCGGCGGCCTGGTGGATATCCATACCGTGGGTGGTCCGCGGGTCGAGGTGTATGGCCATGCCAGCCAGATCATCCGCCGACCAGGGTGCCGTCATGTAGGGGCGGTCCTCCCATCGCGACAGGGCGCTGTAGGCGCAGTAGGTGTGCTCGAGGCCCACAGCGTGTCCGAACTCGTGGAAATTGATGACGCAGCACGGGTTGTTGACGACGGTGCCCACTGCCCACTCGTCCCGGGCATCCGGCCGGGCTAGGTCCTCGGCGTCGATTACGAAAGCGTTGTGGTACAGGTGGCCGCGTGATCGTTGATAGCCGGCATAGCCATTTTGTGCGCGTGTGGATTCATCGCTGAAGTACGCACCGTTGCCGTTTCGTTGGCATGGGTGGTTTGAATTCGGGTTCCCGGCGGCCATCCAGTCGCCGACGAGTATCCACCGCTCGCAGATGGGGTGGAACTGGGGGAAGTTGACCTCTTCGACGGTCGTCGCGAACCGCGGATCGAGATCGGGATGGATGATGGCGAGGATCTCCAGCATGTGGGCGGCGGCCTCCCAGTCCCCGAGGTCCTGGGTATCGCCAAACAGGAAGTGACGGAGTTCCGCTTCGTAGTCTCTGATCTCCTTGCCGTCCCAGACCTTCCAGGCCGAGTACTCGGGTTCCTCGTCGCCCATGCCGTGTGGGCCGCGGTACTCCGCGAACGCGTAGACGAGGGCCTCCAGGGTGGGTTCGGGGGCGATCAGGTCCGCGTAGCGGGATTGGTCGACGACAATGCCTTCAGGGACGGTCAGGAGTTGTTCGGTCTCGCTTAGTTCCGGAGGAACGAGGCCGACGAACATTGGCGCCTCACAGATCGTCCCGTTGGTGTGCTCGACGACCAGGTCGACGTCGAGTTGAACCGGGTTCCCGGGTCCACGGGGCAGGGCGAACTCGTATACCAGGCCATCGTCGACGGGTACCACGTGCCGTCGCCAGTTCACCAGGCCGAAGCCGCCGCTCCGCCCACTCGACAGGTTGCCGGTGCTGGCCTCTGATGGTCTGGTCCGGACCTCTAGACCGGTCAGGTCCGGGTCGTTGTCGAATTCCCACGTGAGGGTGGTGTCCGTCCGGCCGTAGGTAGTCCCGACTCCGATGTCGGTGCAGGTGCCATTCCAGGAGATCCGGCGTCCGGTCTCGACGACCGGCCCTACCGGTTCCTGGGGCGCAGTCGTGGTTGTTGGTACGGCCGTGGTCGTTGGTACGGCCGTGGTCGTTGGTACGGCCGTGGTCGTTGGTACGGCCGTGGTCGTTGG
>JASLKK010000029.1 GCA_030747595.1 Acidimicrobiales bacterium
TCTCCGCCACGGTGCCCAGCGGAAGCGGTGGCGCGAATGGCTGTTCTGCATGACCTTCTCGCTGCTGTTCCTGAGCCTGGACATCGTGTTCGGCGAGATCGTGTTCGACTGGACCGGCCCTGTCCAACCCATCGTCCCCCTGGCTGCTTTGTACGGCCTGTTCGCCTACGAGGATGCCTACGTCCGGGCCGGCCAGTCCGTCCCCCTCTCGTAGCCGCCGTCCACCGGACCCCTGGAGTACCCATGACCGAGACCCTGTCGGCCTACCCACCCGAGGAGTCCTGGGACCATGTCGAGTCCCTCGACCCCGCCGCCTGGCCCACCAAGGTACGGCGTTCCCACCGCCTCGTGCCCACCACCTGCTTCAACTGCGAGGCCAACTGCGGCCTACTCGCCTGGGTCGACAAGGACACCGGGAAGATCACTAAGTTCGAAGGCAACCCGGTGCATCCGGCCAGCCGAGGCCGCAACTGCGCCAAGGGCCCGGCAACCATCAACCAGGTTGATGACCCGGAGCGGATTCTGCACCCCATGAAACGGGTGGGTGACCGAGGCGAGGGCCTCTGGGAGCAGGTCACCTGGGAACAGGCACTCGCCGAGATCGGCGACCGGATCGGTACCGCCTTTCGCGAGGACCGTCACCACGAGGTGATGTACCACGTAGGTCGAATGGGCGACGACAGCTACATGGAGCGGGTGCTCCACAGCTGGGGGATCGATGGGCATAACAGCCACACCAACATCTGTTCCAGCGGCGCTCGCGTCGGCTACGCCTCGTGGATGGGTTTCGACCGCCCGTCGGCCGACTTCGCCAACGCCAAGGTCATCTTCCTCATCTCGTCGCACCTCGAGGCCGGTCACTACTTCAACCCGCACGCCCAGCGGATCATCGAGGGTCAGCAGAATGGCGCCACGGTGGTCTGCGTGGATCCCCGCCTGTCCAACACGGCAGCCAAGGCCGACCACTGGCTCTCGCCCTGGCCGGGTACCGAGGCGTTCCTCCTGTTGGCCATCGCCCGCCTGTTGCTGCTCGAGAACACCTGGGACGCCAAGTTCTTCGAGCGGTGGGTGAACTGGGAGACGTTCCTCCGGGAGGCCAGGCCCGATCTAGAGCCCACGTTCCCCAACGTGCGCCAGGCTCTCATCGACCAGTACGCCGAGTACACCCCGGCCGAGGCGGCCCGGGTGTGCGGCCTCGAGGAGGGTCAGGTCCTGGAGGTGGCCCGGGTGGTCGGGGACGGTCTCGGCCGGTTCGCCTCGCACACGTGGCGGGCATCTTCGGCCGGCAACGAGGGCGGCTGGATGGTGGCCCGCTGCCTGCAGTTCCTGAACGTGCTGACCGGCTCGGTGGGCACCGAGGGGGGTACCAACGCCAACGGGTGGAACAAGTTCATCCCGGTCACCCCCATGCATCCGGAGCCGCAGGCCCGCTGGAACGAGATGCAGTGGCCGATCGAATACCCGCTCACCCACCACGAGCTGTCGATCCTGCTGCCTCACTTCCTCAAGGCCGGCCGGGGTCGCATCGATACCTACTTCACCCGGGTCTACAACCCGTTGTGGACCAACCCCGATGGGTTCACGTGGATGGAGGTATTGAGGGATCCGGACCTGATCGGCTGCCACGTGGCGTTGACTCCGACGTGGAATGAATCGGCGTGGTTTGCCGACTACGTCCTGCCCATGGGTGTCGCCTCGGAACGCCACGACGTGGCCAGCTTCGAGACCCACAACGGTCGGTGGATCGGCTTTCGCCAGCCGGTGGCCCGCCGCCACCGCGAGCTGGACGGGGAGACGTTCGAGCGGACATACGAGGCCAACCCGGGCGAGGTCTGGGAGGAGCAGGAGTTCTGGATCGACCTGTCGTGGCACATCGACCCTGACGGTTCGCTGGGCATCCGCCAGCAGTTCGAGAGCCGTGAACAGCCGGGCACGCCACTCACCCTGGATGAGTACTACACGATGCTGTTTGAGGGCTCGGTGCCCGGGTTGCCTGAGGCGGCAGCTGCCGAGGGGGTGACCCCGCTGGAGTACATGCGTCGCAAGGGGTCGTTCGCCTTGCCCGGCGACCAGCAGCAGGTATACGAGCGGGAGGTGTCCGAAGCTGACCTAGTTGGCTCAATCCGCGACGGGGACGGCGTTTGGCGTCGGCCCGGCACGGCTGGTTCACACGACTCGCTGGACGAGATCATCGGCCACATGCCGTTCATCGGCGACGGGTCACCGGCGGTGGACATCGACGGGCAGGCCCGGTTCGGCTTCCCCACGCCGTCCAAGAAGCTGGAGTTCTTCTCGGAGACCATTCGGGACTGGGGCTGGCCTGAATACTCGATGCCGGCGTTCATCAAGAGCCAGGTCCACTGGGAGGACCTGGACATGACGGCCGGTGAGCGCATCCTGGTGCCGACCTTCCGCATCCCGACACTCATCCACACTCGGTCGGCCAACA
>JASLKK010000030.1 GCA_030747595.1 Acidimicrobiales bacterium
GCGGTCACTCCCCGGAACGAATCGGTGAGGACGATCGGCGCCTCAGTAGTCGTCGTGGTCGTTCCCGCCGGGGCCTCGGTGGTGGTCGTTGCATCTAGCGGCTCATCCGCTGGCTCTGTGGTCGCCGGAACGGCCGTCGTAGTCGCCGGAACGGCCGTCGTAGTCGACGCAATCGTCGTCGCAGCGTCTAGCGGCTCATCCGGTGGCTCTGTGGTCGCCGGAACGGCCGTCGTAGTCGACGCAATCGTCGTCGCAGCAGCAGTGGTCGGTGCCGGTTCCGCCCCGTCACTGCCACCTCCACCGCAGGCCCCGGCCATCAAAGCCAATGTCACCAACACGGCGAGCGTCCAACGGTGCGGATTTCCTCTAGCCATGGTCCCCCCAGACTTAGTCCTCGTCTGCCGACGACCTGATGGGACGCCATCCATCGTCGAACCGTAGGCGCTTGTGGGTGGTGCTGTCATCCCAAGAACCCGCTCGGTGAACCCTCCCCGGGAGACAGTTGGAACAAAGGAGGGCGAGAGCGGTCTCTCTGGGGCTGAGTCCTTCCGCCGACTCGGGGACCGACACCGCTTCCACGATTATGAGACATGACGACAGCAACGACTCGCCTTAACAAGCCCTAACCCAAACCTGATCCGTCCAGCTGACTCACGCAACGCTTTCCAACCGGTCAAGGAGCACGTCCACCAGATGGTCGACAGTGGTCGACGGTCCTGGTGACAGGGTGAGTCGGCCGTCGCGCACTAGTGCGGCGTACCCGGTCGTGATGGCTAGTTGTAGGCGGACCCAGTGGACCCGATCCTCGGCATCAAGACCCAACGATGTCAGCACGGTCTGAAGCGGTCCACCGGCCCGTTCGATTGACGCCACCAGTTCCGGATCGTTGCCTGGTGGGTGGACCGTGGCCTCGGACCGGCCCGGGTGCGCCAACGCGTGGTCCAACTGCGTTCGGACAATGGCTTCCACAGCGTCTCGTCCCGACCGGCCAACTGCCGCTGTCGTGACCAAACCGGCCAACTCATCTAGGCATAACAGTGCTAGCAGGCGACGCAGCCCAGCAATCCCGTCTACGTGGGCGTAGAGGGACTGACTGCGAATGCCTAGTCGGTCAGCCACAGCAGAAGGTCGAACCGCTTCAAGACGACCAGTTTCGTCCAGCATCGCCAGTGCGGCCTCAGCCACCTGTTCTGACGTGACTCCCCGGCGCGCCGCCATGACCGTCGATTCAACCCCCTGTTGCCGACTCTGTCAACATCTGGCAGACTCATGTCTGATGTATGTAGACAGTCTAGACGATCCAACCTCTGTCCTATTCCAAGTCGACGACGGTGACGACCTAGTGGATGCACTAGGTGAACACGGCTGGGGGGACGGCCTCCCCGTGATCGCCCCCACCCCCGGGCGGGTCGACGCCATGCTGGCCGGCTACCCAGACCATGACCCCGACGAGGTCGTCGCTGTCCTACCGCCCCGCTTCGGCGAAGCCACCCGACGAACCCTGGCCATCAACGCCGTCATGGCCGGCTGCCTGCCCCAACACCTCCCCGTGCTGGAGGCCGCCATCAGGGCACTGTCCCATCCCGAACTGAACCTTCGAGGAGTGAACGCCACCACCCACTGCGTTGCCCCCCTGGTCGTCGTCCACGGCGAGGTGGCCCGAACCGCCGGCTACCACGGCGGCCTCGGAGCCTTCGGCCCCTGTAACCGGGCCAACGCCACTACCGGTCGGGCCGTGCGCCTGGTACTCCTCCATGTAGCCGGAGCCACGCCCGGGGACGGCGACGCCTCCACTCAGGGCAGTCCAACCAAATACGGGTACTGCGTCGCCGAGAACGCGGACGCGTCGCCATGGCCGGCCTACCCGACCACTGTGGGCGTCGACGCGCCATCGGCGATAACCGTCCACTGTGGCGAAGCCCCCCACAATGTGCACGACATGGAATCTGACAACCCGGCCCGCATCCTCGACAAAGTGGCCTCAGCTATGGCCACCACGGCCCAGAACAACGCCTGCATCAGTCGAGGCGAGTACTTGGTGGCTCTGTGTCCCGAACATGCCGCCACCTGTGCTGAGGCCGGCTGGTCCCGGCGGGACGTGATGTCATACCTGTTCGAGCGGGCTCGTCTCCCAGCTGCCGAGCTACGGCAGGCATTTGCACTCCGCGCATGGGCCCCGTGGATGGATCGGCTAGAGGACGATACGCCGGTACCCATGACTGAACACCCTGACAACATACGAGTCATGGTGGTGGGCGGACCCGGCAAGCACAGTTCGGTCATCCCGAGCTGGGGCATGACCCGCAGCGTGACCCTGCCCGTCCTTTCGGAGATCACCCGTCCAAAAGCAGGTCTCGACCCGTGC
>JASLKK010000031.1 GCA_030747595.1 Acidimicrobiales bacterium
CATCCAGTCGTGGCGAACCGAGGGGATCCGCCCTGGGGTGGTGGCGGCCAGCCACCACATGGGTCGGTGGCGCCTCGAGGAGGACGACGCCCGGTCGTGGGGGGCCGGCAAGGCATCCATCGAGAGGGGCGACGACGGTCGCTGGCGGTTGCGGCGTGAGCACGGCCACGAGCCGTACGAGAGCGACGAACCCGACACCGGCCTCATCTGGTGGACCGACACCGGTGTGCACCAGAACCTGACCTTCCCAGTGCAGCCTGATCCAGTCAGCGGTATGCATTGCTGGCTACAGCGGGTCACTGTGGGACCAGCCGACCCGGGTGACGCCTACGGCGACGTAGTGGTCGACACCGAGGCGTCGCACCGGATCTTCGAGGAGTGGTTGGCCAAGACCCGCCCCGGCCCCGGTCCGGACAACCTCCGGCGCCCACTGTGGATGGCCCGCCCGGTCAAGCCGCAGGCCTCGGCGTATCACTACGACGCCTAACCGGGTGTCCCGGGCCCAGACGGCCTCAGAGATATGCGTTGGCCGACAAGTCGCCAGGGACGATTGAGTCCACGACGGCTCGCAGCGTCGACTCGAACACCGCCGGGAGGTCGGCTGGCTCAGCCAACGCCTCCCGGGTAGCCGGGTTCAGGTCCTCGTCGTCGGCGTCGTGGTCGGCCAGCACGGTGGTCCGGCGGAGAGCCTCCGGCGCCTGGTCGGTCCGCAGGGCTGCCACTAGAAAGCCGCCCACGCAAGCAGTGATGGCTCGCATGGCATCGCGGGCCGCCGTGCCGACCACGCCCGCCGCCTGGAGTTCGCGGGCCATGGCCAACTCCAGTTCCCTGGCCTGCAGGGCGGAGGCACCGTGGGAAGCGGCCAGTCGGGTGACCTCGCGGTGCTCGAGCGAGGTGCGCCAGATGAGACGGGCGACGTCGAGTACCCGGTCCCGGGCGGTGTCACCGTCGACAGGGGTGCGGGCCATCTGCTCACCGTGGCGCCGGATCACCGCCGTGACGAGGTCGTCCCGGTTGCCGACGTGCCAGTAGATGGTGGTGGTGGCTACCCCCAACTCGCCGGCGAGGCGCCGCATGGTTAGTGCCTCGGCTCCCTCGGCTTCGACGAGTGCCAGAGCCCGGTCCAGGATCTCATCACCTGTAGCCATTGGCCCTCCACATCGTCGGATTCCCTCGTGGGTTCACCCGGGTTGCTCCAGGATGAATTCTCTGCAACAGTGTACAAGAGATCATGTAACGCTGTCCAAGAACGAGATGGCGGTCCACGCACGGGCACGACCCGGGGGAGCACACCATGGAACGGGAAGTCAGCACCGGCGGCGAGCCATACGTCATCGTCTCGTCGGACACTCACGCGGGCCTGCACTGCGAGGAGTACCGGCCCTACCTGGACCCGGCTCTCCACGCCGAGTTCGACGACTACGTCGCCGAGCGGCACGCGCACCGTCGGGTTGCCGAGGAGCTCAACGCCGAGTTCGTCAACCAGTGGGAGGGCGAGAACGAGTGGGGCCTACAGGGGGCCTACGACCCCGAGGTCCGTGATCCCGTACTGGATGCCGACGGCGTGGCCGGCGAGATCATCTTCGCCGACGGCGATGCCGTCACCGGGCAGGAGTCGCCACCATTCGGCGCTGGCCTGGCCGCCGGACAGATCACCGATCCTCGTCAGGCCTTTGGCGGCGCCCGGGCCCACAACCGCTGGCTGGAGGAGTTCTGCGCCACCGACCCGGTGCGTCGGGCCGGCGTAGCGCTGGTACCCGTGGTCCACGATGTAGACGAAGCGGTCAGGGAGGTCGAAGCGCTGGCCGGCAAGCCCGGTATCCGCGGCGTAATGGTCCCGACCCTTTGGCACGGTCACCCGC
>JASLKK010000032.1 GCA_030747595.1 Acidimicrobiales bacterium
ATCCAGCAGTACGGGTTCGGTGCCGTGGTCTCACCCCGGTTCGCCGACATCTTCCGAAACAACTGCACCAAGAATGGCCTGGTACCGGTGCAGGTCTCCGAAGAGGTGGGCGCCGCCCTGCTGGACGCCGTAGAGGCCGACCCCGATTTGGTCATAACCGTCGACGTGGGCGACCTGACACTGGAGGCACCTGACGCCGGCATATCGTGCACGTTCCCACTGGAGGCCTCGACCCGTGAGCGGTTCCTCCAGGGGCTGGACGACATCGGGATCTCGTTGCGCCACGAAGCTGACATCGACGGCTACGAGGCGACCCGCCCGACATGGCTCCCCACCACGGCGTGACCCGTCAAGGACGGTCGCTGGGGGCGATTCCGGTCGCGCTCTTCGCTCTGGCCGTCGCCGCCGGCGCCTGTGCCGCCGATCCTGAAGGGGACGGGTTGTCCGGCGGGCGGACCACGACGACCGGAGTGGTTGACGTCACGGGTACGGAGCGGACTGCCGGACTGGTGCCCTTCACCGAGTGCGACGACCTGCTGCGCCACCTGCAGACTGAGGCTGCCGACCGGGTCGGCCCCTACGGACTCGGAGGTGGGTGGTACGGCGGTCCGGTGATGCTGGAAGCCGTCGCCATGGCTGATGACGTGTCCATGGAGTCCGGCACGATCGCACGCGGATCAGACCAGGCCCTGGTCGAGGGGATCGATTACTCGGGCACCAACGTCCAGGAGGCGGGCATCGACGAACCCGACCTAGTCAAGACCGACGGCCGTCGAATCCTGATCATCGAGGACGACCGGATCCACCACGTGTCCCTCTCGGAGGAGACCGCCTCGGACGGCACGGCGACCCTGACCGACACCCTCCCCATCGAGGGCCATTGGAGCCGCCAGATGCTCCTGGCCGGCGATCGGGCCCTGCTCATCGCCGACACGTACGTCGACGGGGACTCCAAACGACGGCCGGCCTTCTCCAGTCTCGTGCCCGAGGGGGGATGGCGATCGCTGACCAGCCTTATCGAGGTCGACCTCTCGGATCCAACCGACCTGAAGATCGCCAACGTGCTCACCGTCGAGGGGCACCACGTGTCCACCCGGTTAGTCGGCGGATCGGCCCGCGTGGTCGTCTCCACCCCACCCGACCAACTGCCCTTCGTGTACCCGCAGAACTCCAACGGCGAAGATCGGGCTCGCCGCTTCAACCAGGAGGTGGTGGCCGAGACCACCCTGGCTGACTGGATGCCCCACTTCGTCCTGGAGTCGGCCAACGGGACGGTGGTCGACGGTCCTCTCCACGAGTGCACCGACGTGTCCCGGCCCACCACCTTCGCCGGCTTCTCGACCCTGTCGGTGCTCACCGTTCCAATGGTCGAACCGCTGTCCCGCCCCGCCACGACTGCCGTGCTGGCCGAGGGGTCGACCGTCTACGCCGGCAACCAGCACCTCTACGTGTCGACCAACGCGTGGGTGGATCCCGACGTGCTGGCCGACGACCAGCAGCGTTCCCGCTGGGATCGCGACTGGGACACGGCCATCCACCAATTCGACGTGACCGGTCCGACGCAGACCGCCTACACCGGTTCGGGCGAGGTCCCCGGCCACCTGCTGAACCAGTTCTCCATGTCCGAACACGACGGACACCTAAGGGTGGCCTCGACCACCGGGGGCCCGTGGCGCTTCGACGAGGATGCCGAGTCGATGGTGTCGGTCCTAGCCCGACGCGATGGAGCGCTAGAAATTGTCGGGCAGGTGGGCGACATGGGTCGCGGCGAGCGGATCTTCGCCGTGCGATACGTGGGCGACGTGGCCTACGTGGT
>JASLKK010000033.1 GCA_030747595.1 Acidimicrobiales bacterium
GCAATACCCCTGGGGACCCCGCCCCCGGGCCCCCGCACCCCCCCCCGCCTATCTATATGGTGGTGGTGGTGGGGGTGGTGTGGGGGGTGGTGGTGGTGGTACGGGCGGCACGGATGAGGTGGGGGGAACTACCGGAGCTGAAAGCTCGACGGGCAGGCGGCCACCCGACTCCAAAGCAGCCTCGAGACGTTCAACCCGCCTGGTGAGGGAAGCGATGGTTGCTCCGAGACCATCACCAGCCGCTGAACCAGGCATCGGGCCACCTGTCGCACCAGATGGGGCGCCAGCGCTGGTGAGGCGCACCAAGGCAACCTCCAGATCCACCCGCGGATCCGGTGAGCGGCGCATAGCCACCAACGCGGCGCCCAAGGCCTCGAGGGCCCGGGTGATGACCGCCGGGGTGACTTCCCCGGCGAAAGCCTCAGCGCGGACCCGGTCCGCCTCAGGCAGTTGGGTGACCGGTACGCCCATCGACACAAGGAAGGCCTCCCGAAGGGCTGCCAGCAAAGCCTCGCCGGTGACTCGGGGTTCACGGCCCCGGGTGATCCCTGCAGCCAGCGCTCCAAGCGCCGCACCCGCATCGCTGCCGGCCAGAGCAGCCAACAGGGCGTCGGTGGTGCTGTCATCGTCGGTGATGCCGCCGGCCACCACCCGGTCCAGGGCCGACAACGTGTCACGAGCCGAACCCCGCCCAGCGCGTACTACGTAGGAGATTCCAGCATCGTCCACCTCGAGGCCGGCGTCAGCCACCACGTCCCGGACCAGGGCCTCCAGTTGTTCGGACGGAAGCAGATTTAGCTCCAGGTGCTGGGATCGGCTCCGAATCGTCTCAACCACCTTGTGGGGCTCGGTTGTGGCCAGGACGAAGACCACGTGGTCCGGCGGTTCCTCCAGAGTCTTGAGTAGCGCGTTCTCGGCCCCCGGAGTGAGCATGTGGACCTCATCCAACAGGTACACCTTCGTGCGGCCAGGGGTCCCGAGGGCCACCTTGGCTAAGAGGTCACGTATGTCGTCGACCTTGTTGTTGGACGCCGCATCCAGCTCGTGAAGGTCGAACGACCTCCCAGCGTCTACGGCCTCGCACGAGTCGCACCCGCAACATGGCTCACCGGCCTCGAGATGGGTGCAATTCAGCGCCTTGGCCAAGATCCGGGCCGCTGTCGTCTTTCCCGTTCCACGCGGCCCGCTGAGCAGGTAAGCGTGCAGGACTCGCTCCTCGGCCACAGCGTTTCTCAGTGCCGCCACCACGTGTTCCTGGCCTCGTATCTCGGCGAACCGACGCGGTCGGTACCGACGGTAGAGGGAGATATAGGCCACGGGCCGACCCTACAACCGGATGGTGACGGGAAGCCGGGGACGTGTCGGCGGAGGGAGTGGGATTCGAACCCACGGTGACCGTAAAGCCACACACGCGTTCCAGGCGTGCCGAATCGTCCGCTCTCGCATCCCTCCGGGAACCGGCCGGGGCCGGGATCCG
>JASLKK010000034.1 GCA_030747595.1 Acidimicrobiales bacterium
GATAGTCGAGGCCAGCAGTCCGGCCACCTCAGGACCCAGATCCGCCGCGATCTCCGAGGCCCGGGCCAGTAGGTAGTCGCCGGCCAGGATGGCCTCAAGGTTGCCCCAGCGGGCGTTTACGCTCTGGACAGTCCGTCGGGTCTCAGCGGCGTCCATGACGTCGTCGTGGTACAGGGACCCCTGGTGGACCAACTCGACGGCTACACCGGCCCGCACGACGTCAGTCGTGGCTGTGCCCGGCTCGGGGTCCAGTGCATGGGCGGCGGTCACGGTCAGGGCCGGTCGTACCCGTTTGCCGCCAGCGTCGATTAGGTGACGGGCTACTTCGGTCAGGAAGGGCTCATCGGATTCGACCACGGTTCGTAACTCGGCTTCGGTGCGAGCCAGAGCGTCGGCCATCCCGGGTAGGTCCAGGAGGCTGTTCGGAGACACGCCGGTCGCCGATGGGGATACTGAAGCCACCCGGTGAGGATACGGCACCGTAGGTTCTAGGCGAAACGGGCCTTTCTCGGTGCATACCAACTCCCTCTTGGGAATTTGGTCGCCCAAACGCGCCAATGGGCTGTCACGGGTCACCGGTACACTCGGATGGACGGGGGAGACGTCACAAGGCGGTGCAGTGAAGGCGCAGCACCACACATAGTAGGAGGCACCGGAGTTGTTCGAGCGGTTCACCGACAGGGCCCGGAGGGTTGTGGTTCTCGCCCAAGAAGAGGCGCGGCTGCTTAACCACAACTACATCGGAACGGAGCACATCCTGCTGGGGTTGATTCGTGAGGGTGAGGGGGTGGCCGCTCAGGTCCTCGTCAAGCTAGGCGCTGACCTCTCCCGGGTCCGCCAGCAGGTCATTCAATTGCTCTCGGGCTATGCCGGCTCCGGGCAGAGTGAGTCCCAGGAGAAGGCCGGTGCCACCGCTGGTGGTGGTGGCGGCGACTCGACATCGGGTTCGCTCGTGCTGGACCAGTTCGGACGGAACCTCACCCAAGCCGCGCGCGATAAGAAGCTTGATCCAGTCATTGGCCGCCAGCGTGAGTCTGAACGGGTTATGCAGGTGCTGTCGCGCCGTACCAAGAACAACCCGGTCCTGATTGGCGAGCCGGGCGTGGGTAAGACGGCCATCGTTGAGGGCCTCGCGCAGATGATTGCCGGAGATGCTGTTCCTGAGACCATCCGCGACA
>JASLKK010000035.1 GCA_030747595.1 Acidimicrobiales bacterium
GGGGTGTCCTGTGGGCCGAGATGCTGACCCGCCACGGCGAGTGGATGGAGTGCCGCCTACTATCCGCCGGGGAGCGCACCAACCCCTGGTTTCAGGAGTGCAGCGCCGCGGTGATCAACGACGGCGACGTCGTGGCCTTCGACACCGACCTAGTCGGTGCCTACGGGATGATGACCGACATCTCCCGAACCTGGGTGGCCGGCGACGCCCCACCCACACCAGAGGCCCGCCACGCCCACGACCTGGCCGTCGAGCAGATCCATCACAACTCCGAGCTCATCCGACCGGGCACCACCTTTCACGATCTGGTACACGATGCGTGGTTTCCTCCCGAAGAGGAGTACCGGCACTACTCGTGCCTGGCCCACGGAGTAGGTCAATGCGACGAGTACCCGTCAATCCCGTTCCCAAGCGCCTGGGAGGCCTCGGGCTACGACGGCGTGCTGGAACCGGGCATGGTGGTGACCATAGAGGCCTACGTGGGGGCCCGATCCGGTGGACAGGGAGTCAAGTTGGAGAACCAGATCCTGATCACCGAGGACAGTGCCGAGAACCTCAGCCCGTGGACCCTGGACCTTGAACGATTCGAGAAACTGTGAACGCCGCCGACGGCCCGGATGGGTATGACGAACTGACCGCCACCATTCGACGGATCATGCCGTTCTGCGAAGTATTGGGCCTGACCGTGATCGAGGCGAGCGCCGAAAAGGTAATGGCCACCGTGGAATGGGCCGAGGAGCGCACCACCGTGTTCGGCGGGCTGCACGGGGGCTATGTGATGGCCGTCGCCGACTCCACCGGCGCGCTGTGCGCGGCCCGCAACCTGCCTGAAGGAGCCGGGACGTCCACCATCGAATCCAAAACCAACTTCCTGCGCCCCATCACGGAGGGCACGGCGACCATCACGTCCCGCCCGGTGCACGTAGGCCGCACCACCATCGTGGTCCAAACCGAAGTGGTACGTGAAGACGGAAAGACCGTCGCCATCACCACCCAGACCCAGATCGTGTTTCCGAACCTGACCTGATCCCCGCGTTCCCTAGCTGAGACAGGGAGCGTGCCTCAGTGACCCTGGAAATCGGCGGGACGCTTCTCGATCCAGGCCCTG
>JASLKK010000036.1:0-263 GCA_030747595.1 Acidimicrobiales bacterium
TTCTCTTCAAGCGACTTTTCGTATGTATACACGTCCATATTGTGTGTTGAACCTAAGCATCCACTTAAAACTATTTAATGAGAGGGGGGATTGAACCCCCGACCATCGGGGTATGATTCCGACGTTCTACCAATCTGAACTATCTCATTGATTCTTCACTTTTCAGTGAAGAGATTTTTTTTGTCATCCAAAGAGGAATCAGCATCGTTTACGGCGTGGACTACCAGGGTATCTAATCCTGTTTGCTCCCCACGCTTTCGCAC
>JASLKK010000036.1:271-1058 GCA_030747595.1 Acidimicrobiales bacterium
CTCAGTGTCAGATACAAACCAGAAGATTGCCTTCGCACTTGATATTCCTTCTAATATCTAAGAATTTAACCTCTCCACTAGAAATTCTATCTTCCTCTTTTGATCTCAAGATAAAGTGTATTGATTGCAAACCCAATGCTAACAATTGGAATGGCACAATCAACAACAACTATCCACCTACATGCCCTTTACGCCCAATAATTCTGAATAACACTTGCTCCTCCTGTCTTACCGCGGCTGCTGGCACAGAATTTGCCGGAGCTTCTTTTTGAAGATAAGGCATTATTTAATCATCTTCATGAAAGGGTTTTACGATCCAAATAACCTTCATCACCCACGCGAAATAGCTGGATCAAGCTTGCGCCCATTGTCCAAGATTCCTCACTGCTGCCTCCAAAGAGAGTCTGGGCCGTATCTCAGTCCCAGTGTGACTGGCCATCCGCTAAGACCAGTAAAAGATCATCGACTTGGTGAGCCATTTCCCCACCAACAATCTAATCTTACGCAAGCCCATCAAAAAACGATACACATATCTTTCTTTATTCCTGATCTCCAAGAATTTTTTGGTAGGTTCTTACGCGTTACTCACCCGTTCGCCATGCTTAAAAAAGCATTCGACTTGCATGTGTTAAGCTTTTCGCTAGCGTTCATTCTGAGCCAGGATCAAACTCATCGATTCAAACAATATAAAATAAAAAAAAAAGGAGTCTATCCAGCTACAGGTTCCCCTACAGCTACCTTGTTACGACTTCACTACAATCATAAACAGAATTGTAAAAACATCTTT
>JASLKK010000037.1 GCA_030747595.1 Acidimicrobiales bacterium
GACGACGTGTTCACCACGTGGCCGGGTTCACCCGACTCGAGCATCCGTCCCACAAACGACATGACGCCATTGGCCACACCAAACACGTTCACCGAGTAGCACCAACGCCAGTCGTTGGGCTCGTGGGTCCACATGCGTCCACCACCGCCTGAACCAACGCCGGCGTTGTTGAACAGCAGGTTGCAGCGACCGAAGGTGGCGTAGACGTGGTCGGCTAGTGCATCGGTGGACGCGTCGTCGATGACGTTGGTGACCACGCCGGTGATCCGGCCGGGGTGACTGGCCGAGAGGGCGGCCACCGTCGTGTCCAGCACGTCCTGTTCGATGTCGGCCACCACCACGGTGGCACCAGCCTCCAGTAGGCCACGGACGATGCCCCGACCGATGCCGTTGGCTCCGCCGGTGACAACGGCGACCGAGTCAGCGACCTCTAGCGGCGGCAGGCTACTCATGGCACCTGCACCTGATTCTGGGGCGCCATCCCCGGACATCCCTTGGCGGTCTCGGGAATATCGCCGTAGGCGATGCCCGACGCCACATGGACCTTGGTCGGGCAGTGCTGCTCGGCCAGGGCCTGCAGGGCCGTAACGTCAAACCGGTACAGTCTCGCCGCATTGGTCGTCAGGATCTGCGTGGCCTCGTCGGTGGTCATCTCACCGAACGTGAGTCGTAGGTGCTCATCGGTATTGGGGTGGGAGCCCTCGATATGGGGATAGTCCGATCCCCACATGACCTTGTCGGCGCCGATCTGGCGCACCACGGCGGCCTCGGTGGGTCGCAGGAAGCTGGCCCCCACGTGGCATTGACGCTGCCAGTACTCCGACGGGGTGAGCGACATCTCGGCGACGGCCGCACCGCCGAAGATGGCCTCCGATCCGTACTTGGAGGTCTTCATCCGGTCGTAGAAGTCGTCCAAACGGGCCAGCGTGTCGGGCACCCAGGCCGTCCCGGTCTCGGTGTTCACCCACTGCAGGTCCGGGTGGCGCTCGAACACACCTGAGAACATCAGGTGCCATAGGGCCCGCTGGCTCCACCAGGTCACCTCCAGCA
>JASLKK010000038.1 GCA_030747595.1 Acidimicrobiales bacterium
GGGGCGGCGTGCCTGGGCCGCGATGACATCGGCCGGCTCACGCCGGGGACAGCAGGTGATCTCGTGGTCTGGCCCCTAGAGGGCATCGCCTTCGCCGGCGCCCTGTCTGATCCGGTCGAGGCCTTACTGCGGTGCGGTCCGGTCGCCGCCCGGCACACGATTGTGCACGGACACCCGCTAGTCGAGAACAGTCAGCTCACCGCTACCGGCGTTGACGAGATGCTCGCACGCCATCGCGGCATCGCTGAGTCCTGGTTTACCGCCGCCATCGGCGACTGAGCAATCGATGGATCGCTCACGCCACAGCAATTGGTTTCGCCACCTACGGCGCAATCAGCGCTGCGCTCGTCCTCAGCACTCGACTACCCAAACGTGTTTCTGAGGACAAAACCTGGAGGACCGGCCCCTAAGGACCGGTCCTGACCTGCGGATTTTTTGGTCGGGCTGGGGAGATTTGAACTCCCGACCTTCGATCCCCCAGATCGATGCACCCCAAACCGCTGACCTGCGCAAACACCCGGAAACCGCCTCTGGCCTGCCTTTCTAGTTGATCACTGGTTCGCGCTGGTTCGCGTTGTTTCGCGACGTCTCGCGGCCTGTACGCGGCCTGAGAATGTCAGGGGGTGTCAGCCTCGTGGCTTCCTGCGCGGCTGGCTATGGGTCGAGAAGAAGAAGTAGAGGGTAGAAATCCCGCCCACCCAACCAGCCCACCGTCTGCCACCGCTCATCTGTGCGTACCCCTAACGGTTTCCGTAACCTCCGGGGTGTGAAAGTTGGTCTTGTGCGGCAACCCGTTGTAGCGGCGCGTGTGCGACGGGTTGTCGTAACAGCAGCGCTGGTCGCGTCGACGCTGCTGTGGATGCCGGCTTCGCCTGCTGGTGCGTGGTCGTCGGATGACGGAGCGGTCGCCGTGTTCGGCGGCAGCGGCAGCAACGATCAGGGCCATTCGGTGGTGGTCGACTCGTCGGGCAACGTGTACACCACCGGAAGATTCTATGGCACGGCCGACTTCGACCCGGGTGCGGGCA
>JASLKK010000040.1 GCA_030747595.1 Acidimicrobiales bacterium
TGCCCTCGTGCAACGATCCGGACGGGCCCGGACCACATGAGGCTAGGCGGATCGTCGGAGATTCCGGCGCCCACAGGCCCGACGCAATCTAGTCGGCCGCGAGGCCCCGGGCTGACTTGAACGGGGAAAACCGTGCGGGCCCGTCCGGTGTGTCGGGCCGTCGTCCCGATCGCACATTCAGACCAGAACGTCGACCACCATGGCCCCGAACAGCAGGGTCACGTAGGTGATCGAAAAGGAGAACAACCGCATGGCCGTGCGTTCGGTCGGCTGGCGTCGAACGGCCTCCACCATTGCTCCGAAGGCCGCCCCAAGGATCAGCGCAGAGACGAGGTACACGGCGCCCATGTCGGCCACCGGCGAGAAGACCACGGTCAGAGCCACTAGTACCAGCGTGTAGAGGATCATCTTGCGGACCGTCTCTTCGATGCTCACCACCGATGGGAGCATGGGAACCGAGGCCGCCCGGTAGTCGTCTCGGTACCTGATGGCCAGGGCCCAGAAGTGGGGCGGGGTCCAGAAGAAGATCAACAGGAACAGGATGACCGGTGGCCATCCCAGGGTCTCGGTGACCGCTGACCACCCGACCAGCACCGGTACGGCCCCCGCCGCCCCGCCGATCACGATGTTCTGAGTAGTCGTGCGTTTGAGCCACAGCGTGTAAACGAACACGTAGAAGAAGGTCGCTGACACGGCCAGCACGGCACTCAGAAGGTTGACGGTGGCGAACAGCCATGCGAAGGCGGCTACCTCGATAGACACCGCAAAGACCAGCGCGGCACGCGGCGTCATGACTCCCTGGACCAGTGGCCGGTGCATGGTCCGCTCCATCAAACCGTCGATGTCGCGATCTACCACCATGTTCACGGCGTTGGCACCACCCGCGGCCAGGGTTCCTCCAACCACGGTGGCCACCATCAGCCAGACCGACGGCACGCCCCGCTCGGCCACGAACATGGTCG
>JASLKK010000041.1 GCA_030747595.1 Acidimicrobiales bacterium
CGTGGCCGATCACGGTGATCTTCTGGGAACCACAGTCGCCAAAGGCGTCACAGGTGATCAGGCCAATGATGCCCGAGTAGTCGGTAACCGAGTTGAGGTGCTCGCGCACGCCCGCCCGGTCGATGACCAGCGTGCCGCCATCGTCATAGGACGCAGCAGCAATGGCGTCGAGCAGCAACGTCGTGGCGTCATAGGAATGCGCCCAGAACGGTGCAGCAGGATCCTCGCCCCACTCGGAGTTGTACGCAGCCAGGAACGCATCAGCGGTCTGACCCGTCGACTGGTTGAAGTTGGTTCCGTAACGGATGTCGGGACCCGAGAAGTACATGCCCTCGGTCTCTTCGAGCGCCATGTAGTTCGAGTTCAACAAGCCGTCAGCAGCCATCAGGGTGATGGCCTCGATGCCCGGAACGTCACGCGCCTGCTGGACGATGAAGTCGCCCTCAGGCTGGAAGATCGGGAAGAACAACAGTTCCGGACCGCCGGCGGCGATCTCGGTCAGGACCGGCACCATGTCGGTGTCGCCCTTGTTGACCGCCGTGAACCCGGTCATCGTTCCGCCACCAGCCTCGAACGCATCGGCAAACGCCTGCGCGAGACCGTTGGTGTACGGATCGCCGTCATGGATGGCCGCAGCCGTACCCACACCAAGGACGTCGAGGGCGAAGTTCGCAGCCGCCGCACCCTGGTACAGGTCGTTATGCGCGGTCCGGTAGTAACCGACGTGGTAGTTCGACCCCGCCGTGCCGGCCAGGTCGCTGGTCAGAGCCGGGGACGTGTTCGAACCCGAGATCATCACCATGCCGGCCTCAGAGATGAGCGGTGCCGCAGCAGTGGCCGCACCCGAACAACTCGTACCAATCACACCGACAACGTCTTCGTCAGCGACGATCGTCTGGGCAGCCGCCTGGCCACCATCAGCGCTGCAAAGGTCGTCCAGACC
>JASLKK010000042.1 GCA_030747595.1 Acidimicrobiales bacterium
CGTCTTGGGAAGACCGCTCATGACCTCCCGGCCCTTGACCTCGACCCGACCCTCGCACGGGGGCGACGCCGCAGAGCCAATGTGGCGATTGATCTCCTCGGCGGTGCGCTCACCTATGGCCAGCCCGCACTCACGGCGCACGTAGGCCTGGATGGCGGCGTCGATATCGCGTTCTAATGATCTCCGCTCCTCGTCCACGACAACCACGCTACGGGCCGACCAGCAGCCCTGCCAGAACGGCCTAGTCCTCGAAGATCACTCCCCGTCTTGTCGGATCAAACCCCTCCGGCCAAAGGGTTTTCTCGTTGGCCCTCGCCTTGAGTAGGACAGCCCAGTCGAGTTCTGCCCCAGCGAGGTTCGCCCCGGCGAGATTGGCCTCGCGGAGGTCCGCCCCCTCAATCCACATCAGGGTGCCGTCATCACATGTGATGTCCGGATCGGTGAAATCCGCCCCTTCGAGGTTTGCGTTGGCGAGGTTCGCCTTACGAAGGTCTGCTCCTTCGAGGCTCGCGTTGCTGAGGTCGGCCATGTGAAGGTCCGCTTCGCGGAGGTCCGCCTTGCGGAGGTCCGCCATGTGGAGGTTCGCTCCGGCGAGGTCCGCCATGTAGAGGTCCGCCTCGTTGAGGTACGCCCCGTTGAGATCCAACAGAGTGAGGTTCGTCCCGGCAAGATATGCCCCGTTGAGGTACGCCCCTGGTTTGATCGTGTAGCCATTCACCTCCACGACAACGACGCTAAGAGCCAGCTAACGCACGGTTGTGGCTGTCTGGGCGACGCCGACCAGCGCGACGGGGTGGGATGGTCGAACCAGTTGGGGGTCCTGGCCTGCGAAGGCGTGTGGCGCGCTCGGAGGGACTCGAACCCCCAACCTTCTGATCCGTAGTCAGATGCTCTATCCAATTGAGCTACGAGCG
>JASLKK010000043.1 GCA_030747595.1 Acidimicrobiales bacterium
TTAAAGACAAAATTATTAAAGTTTAATACTATTTAACATCAATTCAAATTTTGAATAAAACAAATATCAACTAAAAATTTTTTTCAGTGCATAAATCAAGCCAATTGAGCTATTAGTACTGGTCAGCTACATGCGTTACCGCACTTCCACACCCAGCCTATCAACGTAGTGGTCTACTACGGCTCTATAGGAAGAACTAGTTTTGAGGTGGGTTTCCCACTTAGATGCTTTCAGCGGTTATCTCGTCCATACTTAGCTACCCGGCACTGCAGCTGGCGCTACAACCGGTCCACCAGTGGTATGTTCATCCCGGTCCTCTCGTACTAGGGACAACTCCTCTCAATTCTTCTACACCCATGGCAGATAGGGACCGAACTGTCTCACGACGTTCTGAACCTCAGCCCCAGGATGTGATGAGCCGACATCGAGGTGCCAAACACCCTCGTCGATATGGACTCTTGGAGGGTATCAGCCTGTTATCCCCGGCGTACCTTTTATCCGTTGAGCGATGGCCCTTCCACTCAGAACCACCGGATCACTATGACCGTCTTTCGACTCTGCTCGACTTGTCAGTCTCGCAGTCAGGCAGGCTTATGCCATTGCACTCTACGAACGATTTCTGACCGTTCTGAGCTTACCTTCGCACGCCTCCGTTACTATTTGGGAGGCGACCGCCCCAGTCAAACTACCCACCATACAATGTCTTGATGCCGGATAACGGCAATCAGTTAGATGCCAAGAAAAACAAAAGAGGTATTTCACTGGTGACTCCACAAAAGCTGACGCCTTTGCTTCAATGTCTCCCTCCTATGCTAAATATGTTTTTCCTAACACCAATGTAAAGTTGCAGTAAAGGTGCACGGGGTCTTTCCGTCTAACTACGCGAACTCCGCATCTTCACGGAG
>JASLKK010000044.1:0-237 GCA_030747595.1 Acidimicrobiales bacterium
GCAGGATTTTTGGCCAAGATAGTTATGCCTTTTTCTCGCTCTAGATCCATGGAGTCCATTACGCGATCAGCCACCTCTTCATTTGAACGGAAAACTCCAGAAGTTTTCAGAAGAGCATCAATAAGAGTTGTTTTACCGTGGTCAACGTGCGCGATGACAGCGATATTTCTGAGGTTGGGTTTATTAGGCACTTCTTAACGATACGCGTTATTAGAGCATTAGTAGGGCAATGTGACA
>JASLKK010000044.1:247-890 GCA_030747595.1 Acidimicrobiales bacterium
ATTTGCGTTTCTTTTAAACAACCTTCCAGATACCTTCCACATCCTATGATAAATGTGCAAGAACCCTTGAGAATTAAGGGTTGTTTTGGTGTCGGAGGGGGGACTTGAACCCCCACGCCCTAATCGGGCACAAGGTCCTTAACCTTGCGCGTCTGCCAATTCCGCCACTCCGACGTGACTTTATTTAGTGATTACTCAAACTATCGTTTACTAATTCCTTTTAGAACTGTAAAGAGAGCGCCACAGTGGTAAATACAAATACTAAAGCTGTGACAATGGTGATTCTGTCAAGGTTTTGTTCTACGACTGTTGAGCCGGCAGTTTGTGCACCAACACCTCCACCGAACATGTCAGAAAGGCCTCCGCCTTTACCGCTATGCAGGAGAACTAAAAAGATCAGACCAAGGCCTGAAACGGCTTGAAGAATTGCTGTTAAAACGAACATAGTGGTATAAAGACTACCGTCCGATTAGAGATCAACCGACTAAACGATAATTTACAATACGAGCAAATTCATCAGGATCTAAAGCAGCTCCACCCACAAGAGCGCCATCAATGTCTGACTGTCTCATCAAATCTGGACAGTTTCCCGATTTAACCGAACCGCCATATTGAATACGGACACTCTCAGAAGCTTGACCCC
>JASLKK010000045.1:0-553 GCA_030747595.1 Acidimicrobiales bacterium
GGCTGCGCTAAGCGGTGATTACGACGTGGTCAGGATTCAAGCAGGCAAGGACGTTATTGAGGCTATTCATGTCCATGAACCTGCGGCCATAATTCTTGATTTACAAATCGGCAATATGGGTGGTGTAGCAGCTTGTCTTGAAGTGCGTTTAGAAAGTCGGGCGGGAAGAATTTCGGATCAAAAAGTTTTTCTGTTATTAGACAGAGAAGCTGACATCTTTTTAGCCAAAGAAGCTGATGCTGATGGATGGTTTGTGAAACCGATTGACCCATTAGCTTTACAGCATTTAGTGGTGTCAGAGACTATTAATCAATGACTGTTTAACTTAACGTTTTCAATCAATCTTTTCGGGTAGTGGCGCAGGTTGGTAGCGCGCCTCGTTCGGGACGAGGAGGTCGTGGGTTCAAATCCCGCCTACCCGACCAAATGAAATCAGATTCATCTACGTCTTATCAAATTATTTGACTCTTTGAATTTGACGGCGTAGAAATAGTCCGTGACCGCTTCTACTGCTTCTGGGATAACAATCGCCGAACAAGATTTTGTTCTATTG
>JASLKK010000045.1:563-870 GCA_030747595.1 Acidimicrobiales bacterium
GGTGGAATAAGATTTTCGGCGGCGGCAGAATTAAAGGTACTGGACGGTGGTTTCAAAGTATTGGCATGAAGCCAGGAATCTTTCATGCTTGGATGGCAGCACTATCAGAAGTTTTTTGTGGCTTGCTGCTCTGCTTGGGGTTTCTTACTTCATTTGCGGGTGCGGGAATAGTTGGAATAATGGTTGTAGCTGGGTGGACAGTTCACAGAAACAATGGTTTTTTCATTATTAAAGAAGGCTGGGAGTACGTCTTTGTTTTAAGTGTTGCCGCTTTGACAATTGCTACTCTTGGTCCCGGTGACTGGTC
>JASLKK010000046.1 GCA_030747595.1 Acidimicrobiales bacterium
AACAACAAAAGAAGTGCACAAGCATGGTGTAATGATTCCGGAAGGTAAAAAAGTTTTGATGCTTTATGCTTCAGCAAATCGTGATCCCAAAGAGTTCGGACCGACCTCTGACACGTTATTAGTAGATAGGAAGCCTAAACGAATCTTGAGTCTGGGGTACGGCCCACACCACTGTTTAGGGGCCGCTGTAGCTCGAACTATGGGGAAAGTAGCACTTCAACAAATCCTTCAGAATTGTCCGAAATTTAGCGTTGATAGTGCTTCGGGAAAGTTTGCTTCCGGATCATTTGTGAGGCGCCATGAATACCTACCATTTGCGCATAACTCCTAGTTGAGATTTTGATACTAGGCATCATTATTTGACTTGGTGGAGCTGGGGGGAATCGAACCCCCGTCCGTTTCGGGTTCACCGTCCGCGTTACGACCATTCCCGAGATTGTGGATTACGGTATCCACGCTGCCGGGTCAGATGGGCCTAAAGGCCTCACCGTCGGATCTTTCTCCGATGTCAGCGTTCTTTCCTGCCGTCAGCGGTCTTTCCCTGCTGTCCACCACTACTTCTGTTGCCAGGCTGTAGTGATCAGGCCCCGGGTATCATTACTGGTCCCAATGACTCTCTATCACCTGATTAGATCAGGCGGCGAGAGCGACACGAGAGTTGCCGTGTCTTTGTGTGCCCCGTTTTGGAGTCTGAGCAACTCCGGTCGCACGATCCGACGAAACAACCGCTACGTCGAAACCGATCAGCCCCTTGTCAAAGAACAATACTGAAACTATCTTTACATAGTGCAATAGCTCCAATGGCTAATCGTATCCGATACTATTAACAACTCCCATCTTTGCAAGAGAGGCACGTATGGTAGGGGA
>JASLKK010000047.1 GCA_030747595.1 Acidimicrobiales bacterium
ACGTTGCCCGACGAGTCGACCGCCACCGAATAGCCATAGTCGGGGTTGGTGTCGCCGAAGTTCTTGGCCCACACGTAGTCGCCCGCCGAGTCCAACTTCAACACGTACACGTCCTGTAGGACGCCGTTCGAGGTGCGGCTGTCGGTGCCTGAACCCGGGTCGAAGTCGACCGGGCCGACGCCGAAGGACCCGGTGGTGTACACGTTGCCCGACGAGTCGACCGCCACCCAAGCGCCACTATCGTTGCCGCTGTCACCGAAGCTTTTGGCCCACACGTAGTTGCCTGACGAGTCCAACTTTGACACGAACGCGTCGTAGCCGCCGCCGTTCGGAGTGAGGTTGGCGGTACCTGGACCCGGGTCGAAGTCGACTGTTTCATTTCCCGAACCTGCGCTCCCGAACCTACCGGTGGTGTAGATGTTGCCCGACGAGTCGACCACCACCGAATAGCCATGTGGATTTGTGGAGGCGCCGCCGTTGCCGAATACGGCAACAGCGCGGTCATCGGAACTCCACGCCTCCACAGGGTCAGGTCGTATAAACACCAGAGCCGATACGACCAGAAAAACAGCGGCAGTTAAACGCAAGATTAATCCTCTTCGTTCAGAGTGTCAGAGTCGAACAGTACCTCGCAACCAGTTCCCTCAAGCATGACGTCGACTTTGCCTCTCGCTTCGCTTTCCAATGATGCGTAGTCATCGCGAAGCCACTGAAGGCACTTGCCCTGATATTTGAAAGGAGCCTGACGGTAAGTGCCACCCTCAACGGCGCACACAACCTCATCGGCACCCGAAACCAAAGCCTGAGCGTGGGC
>JASLKK010000048.1 GCA_030747595.1 Acidimicrobiales bacterium
TTAAATGCCGGATATTTTGGTTGTGCTGTTTCACGCATCCGCGTCGTTGAGTGAACAGGGTCTTTATCAAATTCAGGAATAACTTGATCACCGAAGATTTCAAGCATTTCTTTGATCTCTTCATGTTGCATTCCTTCAATAGGTAGACCGAAGACGACTTGATCGCAGCCAACGCTTTGGTAGGCCTCTAATTGTTCGGAAACTTCTTCTGGGTTACCGCATAACATGTATCCTGCTTCGATAATTTGATCAAGCATTTCATCTGTCCACTCTATGAGTGTGCTCGCTGGTGCATTTGGCCACGTGATTCCATCCGGTGATTTGGGCATGGTGTCGTGGTACAGGTTGACCATGGTAACGAGATAGCCTCTACCTCTTGCTTTCGCTATTTCACGTGCTCGCTCACGATCTTCAAGGCAGATAACTCCGTTCGTCATCATCACATTATTGTTTTGGAATTGTCCGATAACCTCAACCGGTGACTCAGCAGCTTCTTTGTAGGCTTCAAGTCTTCCTTTAAGGTTATGAATGGGTTCAAAGTTAAAGGCGATAGCGCCTATTCCTAAGGACCCAGCTTTCGCGAATGTTTCAGGGTTTCCACAAGCAACCCAGATAGGTGGGTGCCCTTTCCCATAAGGTTTGGGAAGTATGTTGTGGGGTCCAGGAACTGACCAACCGTTCCCTTCGAATGCGTAGTCTTTCTGTTCCCACATTCTGGGGATTTCACGGATGACTTCATCCCACATGGCTTTTGTCTGGGAGGGTAATGTCCCA
>JASLKK010000049.1 GCA_030747595.1 Acidimicrobiales bacterium
GCTTTCGAAGGCGCAAAACGGCGCTGGGGTAAGCAACTATCAGACGAAATAGTTGACCGGTTGGGTTACGAACTCCGCGTTATCGCCGATATGGAATTTTCCGCGTATTTCCTCATCACATGGGATCTCATCCGTCATGCCCGCGACAACGGAATCCGTGTCGGTCCCGGACGCGGCTCAGCTGCGGGCTGTGCTGTCGCGTACTGCCTACAAATCACTGATCTGGACCCGATCAAATACGATCTCCTTTTCGAACGGTTCCTAAACCCCGGCCGAAAGTCCATGCCCGATATCGACATGGACTTCGACGACCGCTACCGAGACGAAATGATTCGGTACACCGCCGAAACGTATGGCCGTGAGCACGTGGCACAAATCATCACCTTTTCGACTATCAAAGCTCGAGCAGCGGTCCGAGACGCAGCTCGAGTTCTCGGCTACCCCTACGCCGTTGGCGACAAAGTAGCTAAAGCAATGCCGCCGCTAGTCATGGGTCGAGATACCCCGCTATGGGCTTGTTTCGACCAGGAGGAACAGTACGTCGATGGATACAAAGCGGCGGCAGAGCTGCGCCAAATGTATGGCTCGGACCCGGACGTAAAAAGAGTTGTTGATGTCGCCAAAGGCCTAGAAGGCCTCCGTCGTCAAGATTCAATTCATGCCGCCGCTGTCGTCATCACCCGTGACCCGTTAACCGATTATCTACCGATCCAACGTAAACCAGAATCAGGAGTTAGCCCCGAAGATGCACCGGTAGTTACACAATTCGAGATG
>JASLKK010000050.1 GCA_030747595.1 Acidimicrobiales bacterium
AGAACCACCAAGAGTGAAGGCCGGTCGAATGATGAGCGGCATTGTGCCGATGTCCTTCGCAATTTCTTGCGCTTGTTCCCAAGTCTCGGCGGTGCCAGACTTCGGGGTGTTCAATCCAATTTTGTCCATGGCATCCTTGAAAAGCTGACGATCTTCCGCTTTGTTGATAGCGTCGAGCTTCGCACCAATCAATTCGACGTTGTGCTTGTCCAACACACCAGACTCTGCGAGCGCCTTGGTCAAGTTGAGCGCAGTTTGGCCACCCATCGTCGGCAACAAAGCGTCCGGCTTTTCGCGCGCGATGATTTGTTCCACGCTCGCCGGGGTCATCGGAGTGACGTACGTACGGCTCGCGGTTTCCGGATCGGTCATGATCGTCGCCGGGTTCGAGTTCACGAGGACGACATCGTATCCTTCGCTACGCAACGCTTTGCACGCCTGGGTCCCAGAGTAATCAAACTCGCATGCCTATCGAGTTCGCATCAACACGCGCGTAAAAGGTCAGTATCGCGCACACAAACGAAAACCAAGCGCCCAAGATTCTTCTCGCGTTCTCTCTATCGCATCTTCCCATCCACGACACCTCACAGCCGCCCCTTCGTCTCTCCCGATCGGACTCATTTTCAAATCCTTTTTTTTTCAAAAACCACCCATCGGCGCGTCCCCGCGCCGTTCCTCGCGTCGTCGCTCGGTCTGCCCCCCCCGCGGTCGCGCGTGTCGCCTCTCACCTGTCCAATCACGATCGGTCCCGCGCCCAAGATCATAATCTTCTT
>JASLKK010000051.1:0-322 GCA_030747595.1 Acidimicrobiales bacterium
GAGGGAATTTTGGTGCGGAACCAAACCCGCCCCATTCATTGTCGTGTGACGCGAGAAGCTTCTTTGATGCATCTTCTATAGCGTTGCGCTCTGGCGGGCCACCAGACAACGCTGAAGCTTGTCTCCCAACGTACGGCAAAAGCTGGTTTGCATGTTCTTCTAAATCTGACCGGTTATCCCGCCAAACAAGTTGGACTTGTTCTAACACTTGTGGGAAGGAGGGCATGCCGCCTCTGGGTTTATCGGGCCAGTACGTTCCGGCATGAAATGGTCGCCCGTCGGGGAAACAAAAAACGGTCATTGGCCATCCGCCGCGACCGAT
>JASLKK010000051.1:332-764 GCA_030747595.1 Acidimicrobiales bacterium
ACCGATCAGAGAAGTAACAGCATCCATGTAGATGGTGTCGATGTCGGGGCGTTCTTCTCGGTCTACTTTGATGTTTATGAAACCAGCGTTCATGATTTCTGCGATTTCTGGGTTTTCGAATGATTCGTGGGCCATGACATGGCACCAGTGGCAGGCCGAGTAGCCAACGGATAACAAAATGGGTTTATCGGTTGCTTTGGCTTCGGCGAGTGCTTCTTCGTTCCAGGGCCACCAGTCAACCGGATTGTCTGCGTGTTGACGAAGGTAGGGGCTGGTTTCGTTTTGAAGCCGATTCATACTTTAAAACTACAGAATGTTTTGTATGAGAGTGTTCGAATTGTTGGTTGAATTTGTGAAAGAGGTGAAAAATTAAAGTGGAGCCGGACCTGAGGGGGTCCGACTCCACTTTGTGTTGGGAAATCTTGAATTAGC
>JASLKK010000052.1 GCA_030747595.1 Acidimicrobiales bacterium
TGGACCGAAAGGTTTGGTTACCGTCCGGCGGATCGCTCATCATCGAGCACACCGAGGCCCTGACGGTCATCGACGTCAATACCGGTAAGAACGTGGGGCGCTCCAGCCTCGAGGAAACGGTGTTCCGCAATAATCTGGAGGCGGCCGAGGAGACCGCTCGCCAACTGCGCCTTCGAGACATCGGTGGCATCATCGTGATCGACTTTGTTGATATGGAGGTCAAAGCCAATCGTGAGGCAGTGGCCGCTACGTTGCGAGACGCGCTGGCTCGGGACAAGACCCGGACCCAGGTATTTGACATCTCCGACCTGGGTCTGGTTGAGATGACCCGAAAGCGCATTGGTGAGGGACTCCTCGAGTCCTTCTCCAACGCGTGTGCCGACTGTGGCGGCCGCGGGGTCAATCTGAACGACGAACTCTTGGCCGGTTCGGGCCGGGCCGGGCGACGATGAACATGGGATCGAACAGGTTCGGGACTGTCGGTGCTCGACGCCAATCGTCCCATCGCTGTGATCCGTGGCCGGTGGGGCCCCTATCGTCCACCGGTAACCTGTCTCCATTATGTACGCAGTGATCGCCACGGGTGGAAAGCAATACCGGGTCGAGGAGGGACAGCGTGTCCTCGTCGAGCGCTTGGGGTCTGTAGATAGCGAAGTCGAGTTGACGCCGGTGATGGTTGTTGACGGAGGAGACGTCTTGGCTACC
>JASLKK010000053.1 GCA_030747595.1 Acidimicrobiales bacterium
CTCCCCCGCCGCCCCCGCCTGCTGCAGCCGGTCGCTGAGCTCGGTGGAGGCCTGCTGCGCGGCGTGCTCGGCCGCCGCCAGCGAGGCCTGCGCCTGCGCCGCCTCGGCCTCCAGCGCCTGGGACATGGACGTCTGGGCACCGTGGTTCAATAGCGCTTTGCTCATCGACAGAGCAAGAGGTGGCCCGGCCACGATGCGTTCCACGACGTCGGCCACGTGGGCGTCCAGGCCAGCCTCCGGCACGACCCGGTTGACCAGGCCGATCCGATCAGCCTCGGTGGCGTCGATCACCTCGGCCAGCAGGGCTAATTCCTTGGCCCGGTGCAAGCCGACCCGGCGGGGCAGCACCCAGGAACCACCGAAGTCGATGGTCAGGCCTCGCCGGGCGAAGATCTCGGAGAAACGCGCCGTATCGGCGGCATAGACGAGGTCGCAACCCAAGGCCATGTTCAAGCCGGCACCGGCGGCCACCCCCCGGATCTTGGCCACCACCGGATGCTGGCAGTCGTGCAGCGCCATGGCCGAGGCCTTGATCTGACGGAGGTTGCGCAGCGGGTTGCTAGACACCGCGCCCGATGCCCGCTTGGACTGGCCGCCCACGTCGGCCCCCGAGCAGAAGTTCTCCCCGGCCCCTGTAAGCACGACGCAGCGGACCGTTTCATCGGCGTTGAGATCCCGGAAGATG
>JASLKK010000054.1 GCA_030747595.1 Acidimicrobiales bacterium
CACAGGAGGCAAGAATGGCCTGCATGGCCGCACAGGGAACCGAATGCCCTGCATGGCCACACAGGCCAGGCCAGGCCAGGCCTAACTACGGGACGGCGCGGAAGAGAGGTCCGCCGGTCGCGGTGGTCGCGCCAACTCTGACCCCACTGGTGTCCACCCACCCAAGATTGCTATCCCCCTGCTGGGGGGGAAAACTCTGGTGGAAATTTACGAACACGGTACAGAGGCTCGGGTGATCAAGGCTCACCACTTCGCAGGTGCTGCATGGGAGGCGTGCAGTGCAGGACAGTCCACAACCCAGACTACACTGCCCTCCCGGGCCCCCCCCCGCCGGGGGCCCCGGGGCCCAAGGGGGGGGGGCGGGACGACCCCCTTGGGCCCCCTTGGGCCCCTTGGGCCCTTGTGTGGCAGGATTGAGGGCTGATCCCCCGACGACGAGGAGGAGGCCCCCATGGGCCCCTTGGGCCCCTTGGGACCCTTGGGCCCAAGGGGGGCCCTTGGGGGCCCTTGGGGCTCCAAAGGGGGGCCATGGGGCCGGCGACAAACCCATTGCGATGTTGTCGTGCGCGGAAAATGAAATCAATGTTCGGGATCTGGACCCTGGATTTTTGGGTCCTACATTGGTCAACAAAAAATGGGATTCAAACCCCCGGCGCCCCCACGGCGAGATCCG
>JASLKK010000055.1 GCA_030747595.1 Acidimicrobiales bacterium
CCTCAACCTGCTCGGCTGGGCTCCACAACAGCTACCAGACGGACTGGGTCTGGACTAATGCCCAAACTGAACCCGGTCCCGGTCTAAGAGTTAGACCAAAAACGAAACGACACACCGCCGGAACGATGCGTCGTAGCCAACCACCGGAGAAATCCAGAGTTGGGCGGATCAGTCAGTGACGATGTCAACCAGTTTGCGACCACCACGGCGACCGAACTTAACCCGACCATCAGCCGTAGCGAACAGCGTGTCATCGCCCCCACGACCAACATTCTCCCCGGCATGGAACTTGGTGCCCCTCTGGCGAATGATGATGCTGCCAGCAGTCACCTGACCGCCATCGTAAACCTTGACGCCTAGACGCTGTGCGTTGGAGTCGCGGCCGTTGCGGGTAGACCCGCCGCCCTTGGTGTTTGTCATGCCGTCAGCCCCTCGTGATTCCGGTGATCTCGATCTCGGCCAGATGCTGGCGGTGGCCCCACCGGCGACGCTGGTTGCTCTTGTTCTTGTAGGTGAAGCCACGGATCTTCGCTCCCTTGGCATCACCGACGATGCGAGCGGACACGCTCGCACCAGATAGGGCTTCCGGAGTAGCCAGAACATCGTCACCGTCAACGAGCATCACCGGCCTCAACTCGACTTCGCTGTCCACCGCTCCCAGGC
>JASLKK010000056.1 GCA_030747595.1 Acidimicrobiales bacterium
CGCCATGAAGGCCGCGGGCTGCGTGACCACGGTCACGGAGTGCGACCCCATCTGCGCGCTCCAGGCCGCCATGGAGGGCTTCCAGGTCAAGACGCTCGAGTCGCAGCTCGACACGCTCGACATCGTCATCACGACGACGGGCAACAAGGGTGCGTCGCCCGGCGTCTCTGCTCAATGACATGGCTCACCGGTCGATTCATAGGTATTATCATGAACAGCCACATGGCCAAGATGCGCGACAACGCCATCGTCGGCAACATCGGCCACTTCGACAACGAGATCGACGTATGAAATCAGCGTCAATCTTTCACATGCCTATATCGACGCGACCCCCCCTACGCAGATGGAGGGCCTCATGAAGGCGACGAAGCGCATCAACATCAAGCCCCAGGTCGACCGCTTCGTCTTTGACGACGGCCATGCCATCATCATCCTCGCCGAGGGCCGCCTCCTCAACCTCGGCTGCGCGACGGGCCACCCGTCGTTCGTCATGTCGAACTCGTTCACGAACCAGACGCTCGCGCAGCTCGAGCTCTGGAAGGAGAAGGACTCGGGCAAGTACTTCGCCGGCGGCCCGGGCAAGTACAAGGTGTACACGCTCCCCAAAATCCTCGACGAGAAGGTCGCCGCGCTGCACCTCACGTCGCTCGGCG
>JASLKK010000057.1 GCA_030747595.1 Acidimicrobiales bacterium
AGGTTTTGACGCGCACAACGCCCCGTTGGCGTCGTACTGCGCGTTGGCTATGAGCGAGTGCAGCGCTTCTTGCTCTGCCGTGGATTCTGGCGCTGGCGCTGGCGCTGGATCTGGTTCTGGCACTGACAGCTTGGCGCATTGCTTCTTGTGCGACGCACGCTCGCGGAGCTCAATCTCCGTGGGAAGTCGGTGCTCGGTCTTCGGGAATCTATGCCACGGCGGCAACGTGCCAGCGGGCGCGGGCGTGTGTGTGGGCGCGGGCGCGGGCGTGGGTGTGGGTGCGGGCGCGGGCGCGGGCGCGGGCGTGGGTGCGGGTGCGGGTGCGGGTGCGGGTGCGGGTGCGGGTGCGGGCGTGGGCGATGGCGCCGACGATGGCGCCGACGACGATGTGTCAGAATCGAGCGTCGCAGGCTGCCGAATTCTCCAATCTGGCAGCCACATATGTCATGCGCCTGTTTAGGCGCTCGTAAAAAACTGCATAGCGCGATCGCAGACATTTAACCCGTTGAACCAAACCCTCCGGCTCCGCGCGTCGTTTCGTTGAGCTCCTCGACTTGAATCGGCTCCAGGACGCTAATCTGTTCGATTATAAGCTGTGCGACCCGATCGCCAGGTGTCACGAAAAAATCTTTATCAGAATGATTAG
>JASLKK010000058.1 GCA_030747595.1 Acidimicrobiales bacterium
TACGAGACGAACATACGCACCATCTATTTTGAATAAATCTGAACGAGACTTGATGAACTCACCGAGCTTCAACGGGAAGTTTTTCGGCTTCTTCACGCGTCCGCCGAGAGCCGACATCATCGTGTCGGGATTTTCTTTGAGAAAGTCGACGATGGCGTTGGCGTATTCGTCACTGTTCATTTTCTTATCGGTGGTCGGCGTCTTCGGAGTAGCCGGCGCCTTTTTAGAGACCGGCGTCGTCATTTTCTGTTTCTTCGCCGAGGAGCCAGGCGTCGATTCCGCCAAACGCTTGGTCGCAGAACGGATCACGTTAATATCTTCAGACACGTCGGAATCAGAAGAATCGTCGGAGTCTTCAGAGTCGGACGAATCGGATGAATCGTCTTTGTTTTTACCATCCACCGGACCATCATCGCTGTCGGATTCGTCCTCGTCGGAAGAATCGTCGTCGCTGTCTTCAGATGCAGACTCAGACTCAGACTCAGACTCAGACTCAGACTCAGATTCAGATTCGCTCGACACTTCCTTAACGGACTTCTTCGCTGATTTCGGCGTCGCCTTATTTACGGAAGGCGCCGGTTCCTCCGACTCAGAGTCCGACTCAGAGTCTGATTCGGAATCGCTCCCCCGGGCATGCTCCATGA
>JASLKK010000059.1:0-265 GCA_030747595.1 Acidimicrobiales bacterium
CTTCCCTCAAGTCTAGAAGTTTCTTTTGCGGGCCCCCAGTTGAGCTGAAGTATTTCACAAAAGACTTTCTAAACCGCCTACAGACGCTTTACGCCCAATCAATCCGAATAACACTTGCATCCTCTGTCTTACCGCGGCTGCTGGCACAGAGTTAGCCGATGCTTATTCCTCGAATACCGTCATTGATTCTTCTTCGAGAAAAGAAGTTTACAACCCTCAGGCCGTCATCCTTCACGCAGCGTCGCTCCGTCAGGCTTTCGCCCAT
>JASLKK010000059.1:275-639 GCA_030747595.1 Acidimicrobiales bacterium
CACCCTATCTAGCTAATCAGACGCAAGATCATCTTTAGGCGAAATTCATTTCACTCCACAGCATATCGGGTATTAGCATCCGTTTCCAGAAGTTATCCCCGTCCTAAAGGTAGATTCTTACGTGTTACTCACCCGTTCGCCACTCTCATATTATCCGAAGATAATACTACCGTTCGACTTGCATGTGTTATGCACGCTGCCAGCGTTCCTTCTGAGCCAGGATCAAACTCTCCATGATGTGTTTTTGAATCTCATTCGTTTTGAATGCTTCTGAGTATCAGTATACAATTGTCTAGTAAAGCACGTGTTACGTCTGCCTCTTTCTTATATTCAAATAAAAAAACCAGGCCGAAATTTACAGCCT
>JASLKK010000060.1 GCA_030747595.1 Acidimicrobiales bacterium
CGGAGTTAGCCGGTACTTATTCTGCAATTAATGTCAAAAAAACAAGGTATTAACTTATTTTTCTTCTTCATTGCTTAAAGTGCTTTACAACCCTAAGGCCTTCTTCACACACGCGGTATTGCTGGATCAGGGTTGCCCCCATTGTCCAATATTCTTAACTGCTGCCTTCCGTAGATGTCTGGGCCGTGTCTCAGTCCCAATGTGGCTGATCGTCCTCTCAGACCAGCTAAAGATCGTTGCCTTGGTAGGCCTTTACCCCACCAACAAGCTAATCTTACGCAGGCTCATCCAATAGTGAGAGCAGCAAGCTGCCCCCTTTCCCCCTTAGGGCGTATGCGGTATTAATCCGAGTTTCCTCGGGCTATCCCAGTAACTAAGGTAGATTGCTCACGCGTTACTCACCCGTTCGCCGCTCAGTCATTTTCTGTAGTAAACTACTGAAAAGCTTCGCTCGACTTGCATGCATAAGGCGCACCGCCAGCGTTCGTCCTGAGCCAGGATCAAACTCTCCAACATAATCTTTGAATAATTTAAATCTGACCAAAGAATCAACATGGGTTTTACCCATTTCAACTTAAAAAAGTTGAATCAACTTAGTTAAAAGTTGACAAAAAAAGAGTGCTAGATATTTC
>JASLKK010000061.1 GCA_030747595.1 Acidimicrobiales bacterium
ATTTTGCTAATTTAAATCTTGGATAATGCTACAAAAACTAATTTAAGTGTATTTTTTTAATATCATAATTAATACTGAACGTTATTCCTTTTGAGCTTTGATTGTGTTTCTTGTTAATTCTAACTAAATACAGTACTTATAGGGAGAGGAATTACATATCTCATCAATATTATTTAACACCCAATATTTAAAGAGGTGTTGTGGCGGACAGGAAGGGATTCGAACCCTCGAGGCAGTTTCCCGCCTACTCCCTTAGCAGGGGAGCGCCTTCGACCGCTCGGCCACCTGTCCACCGAAAGGTTTATATGCTGAGCTAGGTTCATTCAAGGCGTTTTTTATTTTAATTTAATTAATTCGGTTTGGTAATGAAAATATTATTAATATTGTATGAATTAATTAGGTAAGCTAAAAACCTGTTAAAGGAGTTAGATTCAAATTTATGATACCAGTCAAAAATATATTAATAATAGCACTTTTTGTATTTATGATGGATCAGTTAACTAAACTAGTTGTAATTCATTACATGGATCTATCAGGCTTATTATATATAAAGTTTTTGCCCCCTATTATGAATTTTAAGATGGCTTGGAATGAGGGGATAAATTTTGGCTTGTTTGCATCT
>JASLKK010000062.1 GCA_030747595.1 Acidimicrobiales bacterium
CCCTGCCATTCAAGATATCGCTTGAGAATATCGTATGTTAGCGCTGTTCGAGCATGCCCTAGATGGGGGACATCGTATACGGTCGGGCCACATGCGTAGATAGAAACTTTTCCTGGTTCTCTAAGCTCTAGCTCAACGAGCTGGTTCCTCATTGTGTCATGTACTCGCATTATTAAAAGCATAGGTAACAAAACGCCATTCGTGGGGTTTGGCAGAATTTCTCCTGATCTGCTTAAGGAATTCCGATCTCCTAAGTCAAGGACCTGAACCGCTAGTATCCTCTCACCATTGCCCTCGTAGCTCAGTAGGATAGAGCGACCGCCTCCTAAGCGGTAGGCCACAGGTTCGATTCCTGTCGAGGGCGCACCTATTGCTTGATAATTGCTAAAGGTGACACACGCCCAGTTCTAATATGAAAGACTAAGTATCAAACACGGTAAGGTCGCTCGTGAAGATAGGAGGTCTATGCCTGACGCTAACGGATACAAGATCAGCAATCGATATTTAAATGACTCCGGAAAAGTATTTTTGACGGGAGTACAAGCTCTTGCGCGGCTTCCAGTTCAACAAATACGCACTGACCGGAAAAATGGTTTGAATACTGCAGCTTTTTT
>JASLKK010000063.1 GCA_030747595.1 Acidimicrobiales bacterium
GTACTTCGTGTTCAGGAGCTGCTACGGCTGCTTCACCTTTGATTTCAGAAGCCGGAATGGTAATGATTTCAGGTTCAAACACGTCTCCAGCATTGACATCAGACTTGGCAGGAACTGCCGGATCTGCGTATCACGCTGGTTATTACCGCACCGCCCATAACGACCTTTATCAGGGAGCTGCTGCTGCGAACTTCGCACTCGAAGTATTGGGTGTGACTTCAGCTGCTGCTATCCATGATGGAGATCCATACACCGAAGGTTTGGCGCAGGCATTTGCCGATGCGTTCGAAGCTGGTGGTGGAACAATCACTGTATTCACAGCTGTGAACAAGGGCGACACGGACATGGTTCCAGTGTTGACCGAAGTTGCTGCTAGTGGTCCAGAAATGTTGTTCTTCCCAATCTTCCAACCTGAAGGTGACTTCATTATTCAACAGGCTGGTTCTGTTGCAGGAATGAGTGGTATCACCATGATGGCCGCTGATGGTCTTTTGAACTCAGATTATTTAGCTTTAGCTGAATCTGAAGATATGTTTTTCTCGGGTCCAGATACCCGTTATGGCGACAACGCTAACCAGTCAACTGGTGAGCTTGCAGCCTCCG
>JASLKK010000064.1 GCA_030747595.1 Acidimicrobiales bacterium
TCAATTTATGTTGACTCTGATGCGCGACAATTAGGAATTGGAAGTCGGCTGTTAGAGGAATTACTTGTAGTTGCGACTCTTAGCGGTTTTCACGCCGTAATAGCGCGTATAGGGGGAGGGAATGATGCGAGTATCGCTCTTCACGAAAAACATGGTTTCACTACAGTTGGTATTGAAAGAGAAGTTGGAAGAAAGTTTGGTCGGTGGCAAGACGTCGTAGTTATGCAAACCATCTTGTCCGGAGATTCTCCGGACTAAGACGGTTTCACAATTTATTTGTGGGCCGGGGAGGATTTGAACCTCCGAAGGCAATGCCGACGGGTTTACAGCCCGTTCCCTTTGGCCGCTCGGGCACCGACCCAGAACTGAGAAGACTAGCGCCGCTGAATGCAGTGACCACCAGTAAAGTGGTTATATGCCTTCATTTGACATAGTTTCAGAAATTAATTTACAAGAAATACGTAATGCCGTTGATCAAGCTGATCGTGAGATACGTAATCGATTTGACTTCAAGGGAACAGAATCGTCTGTTGAACTTGGGGATGATGCCATCAAATTGGAATCCTCTTCAGAGGACCGGCTTGCTGCACTAGTAAT
>JASLKK010000065.1 GCA_030747595.1 Acidimicrobiales bacterium
CTCTTGCAGCCTGACCTAGTCAAGTTGTAGAGAGTCATCGCGACCGGTAACGGCACGCGGGGCCGATCCACCGCAGCCTGGCAACAGAAGCGGAGGAGACCGCAGGGACAGACCGCTGACGGCGCGAAAGAACGCTGACTTTAGGGAAAGACCTTGAGGCAGGCCTTGTGCTAACTGATCCGGCAGTGTGACAGCCTAAAGACACAACCACGGGAATGGTCGTATCGCAAGCGGGTGCACTCCGACGGACGGGGGTTCGATTCCCCCCAGCTCCACTGTTAAATGAAACAGAGTTATGAATTCAGTTCCTTACGTTTTGCCATCATCACGGAATAATCATCCACCGGTTGTATCTTTGCAGTTCCGTGAGGGATGATCGGAAATAGGCCTGCGAAAATTTGCGACGTGCTGTCTGCATCTACCACAATGAAAAAATCATGACCTGGTCCATCAACCCAAGCACCTATGACCTCATTTACATTTTCTTTTAGTGAATCAAGAACGATGCCAAAAGTTTTTCCAGCAACTTCATCGTCATGAGCTGGGCATGTTGCCTCTGTGTGGTGATGTGTCACATGAAAGAGCATTA
>JASLKK010000066.1 GCA_030747595.1 Acidimicrobiales bacterium
ACAGTTCGGTCCATATCCGGTGTAGGCGTTAGAATATTGAGAGGATTCTTCTTTAGTACGAGAGGATCGAGAAGAACGTACCGCTAGTGTACCAGTTATCATGCCAATGGTAAATGCTGGGTAGCTATGTACGGAGTGGATAACCGCTGAAAGCATCTAAGTGGGAAGCCCACCTCAAGATGAGTATTCTTATCTAGAAGATATAAGGTTACGGCAAGACTAGCCGTTTAATAGGTACCATGTGAAAGTACAGTAATGTATTGAGCAGAGGTATACTAACAAACCGAATACTTGAATTCAAATATCATAAGGCACTAGTTAGTGCCTTATTATTAAAACTATGTAGAAATCTTGGTATTTTAGCATAATGGAACCACTTTGATCCATCTCGAACTCAATTGTGAAACGTTATAGCGCTGAAAATACTTGGAAGGGAGCTTTCTGGGAAGATAAGTCAATGCCAAGTATCTCTACAATTTTTTTTATTTTTAAAGTCAATGATTTTTACACTAATATATTAATAATCGTTTCCCCATGTCCAACATTTCCGTAATCTAGGGGGGTCAGTGTCGCACTAGCAAT
>JASLKK010000067.1 GCA_030747595.1 Acidimicrobiales bacterium
GACGAAACACTCAACGACCAGTTCTGAGACCTCCTCTTGCAGTCGCTGGAGGCCACCACACCAACGCTTGGCAAGCAGTACAGAAGGCAGCTAAAGAGATTCCCAATAGTGCTCGGGCCGCTAAACGCCGTCGAAGAGATGTTCTAATAGCGCTCATTGGAATCGCAGTTATGACCTTCTTGTTTGCCTTGACAGTAGGAAGTTTCATGTGGATGATGCATTTCCTTGCTGACGTCGCACTAGTTGGATATGGAACCTTGCTCACACTCCGAAATCAAAAAGAATTTGATTCTCAAGATGTAGTCGTACCTTTCCGGCCGGCAACACCGTTGGTACCAGATGCCGGTATAGCGATGAGAGACGAAGCAGTTCTTCGTCGTCAAGCTAACTAGAGACCACTAGGCTACGATCCACCCTATATGGGGGGTGTAGCTCAGTTGGCTAGAGCGCTACGTTCGCAACGTAGAGGTCGGCGGTTCGATTCCGCTCACCTCCACCAGATTCTCTGGTTGAACTCTCTGAATTTCCTTTAGAAGAAAAGATGACGATTCTTCTAAATCTATAAAACCTTCTTTAGAG
>JASLKK010000068.1 GCA_030747595.1 Acidimicrobiales bacterium
GGACAACCTGTTCGCCGCGCCGATCGCCGTGACCTATTTCAACATGAAGGACCTGGTCAAGCCCGTCGTGGTCAGCCCGGACGCGGGCGGCGTCGCGCGCGCCAAGGCGTTCATGGAGGGCTTCGGCCGCCTGCCGGACCCGCCGCAGGTCTCGCTCGCCGTCATCCTGAAGCAGCGGGCGGAGGCGGGCGTCGTCGGCACGATGCACCTCGTCGGCTCGGTGGAGGGCTGCGACTGCGTCATCGTCGACGACATGATCGACACGGCGGGCACGCTGACCGCGGCCGCGAACGAGCTGCGCGCGTTCGGCGCGCGGCGCGTCTTCGCGTTCGCGACGCACGGCCTCTTCAGCGGGCCCGCGGCGGACCGCATCGAGCAGTGCGTGCTCGAGGAGTGCGTGGTGGCGAACACGGTGCCGCTAGCCGCGGCCGTGCGCGAGAAGACGCGCAAGATCCGCCAGGTCAGCGTCGGCAAGCTCGTCGAGGGCGCCATCCGCGGCATCCAGTGCGGCACGTCCGTGAGCGCCCTCTTCACCCAGGACATGGCGGCGGACCTCCTATCCTAGCCGCGGCCGGCGC
>JASLKK010000069.1 GCA_030747595.1 Acidimicrobiales bacterium
AAGGTGGAACGGGCTAGGGGAGGTCCAAGTCGAAGATTATGAACCAATTTTGAGAAGCTGGGTGCCCCCAAATTTGGCCCAGGGGCCCCAAAAAGGGCCCAACTGGGCCCAACTTGGCGATCTGAAGGCTCTGGTGGTCCCAAACGGTTGGAACAGCGTGGAACAAAGGTGGAACGGGCTAGGGGAGGTCCAAGTCGAAGATTATGAACCAATTTTGAGAAGCTGGGTGCCCCCAAATTTGGCCCAGGGGCCCCAAAAACGGCCCAACTGGGCCCAACTTGGCGATCTGAAGGCTCTGGTGGTCCCAAACGGTTGGAACAGCGTGGAACGAAGGTGGAACGGGCTAGGGGAGGTCCAAGTCGAAGATTATGAACCAATTTTGAGAAGCTGGGTGCCCCCAAATTTGGCCCAGGGGCCCCAAAAAGGGCCCAACTGGGCCCAACTTGGCGATCTGAAGGCTCTGGTGGTCCCAAACGGTTGGAACAGCGTGGAACAAAGGTGGAACGGGCTAGGGGAGGTCCAAGTCGAAGATTATGAACCAATTTTGAGAAGCTGGGTGCCCCCAAATTTGG
>JASLKK010000070.1 GCA_030747595.1 Acidimicrobiales bacterium
ATCCTGTTCTCCGAGTCATCTCTGAAGGGAGCCCACTTCGTGGAGCTCTGCGGCCAGAGGGGAGTCCCGCTGGTTTTCCTTCAGAACATCACCGGATTCATGGTCGGTCGCGAGGCGGAGTCGGGAGGGATCGCCAAGGACGGAGCCAAGCTGGTCACCGCGGTGTCCTGCGTACCGGTGCCAAAGTTCACAGTCATCATCGGTGGCTCGCACGGGGCCGGAAACTACGGCATGTGCGGAAGGGCCTACGACCCACGATTCCTGTTCATGTGGCCCAACGCCAGGATCAGCGTGATGGGGGGGGAGCAGGCAGCCAGCGTACTGTCCACGGTCGGAAAGGAGGACCCGGACGAGATACGTGCCAAGTACGAGCGAGAGAGCAGCCCCTACTACTCCACCGGAAGGCTCTGGGACGATGGGGTGATCGACCCCAGAGACACCAGGGACGTTCTGGGGCTATCTATTTCCGCCAGCCTCAATGCCCCCATGCCAGAGACTCGCTACGGCGTGTTCAGGATGTGAGACTTTGACCTCGGACCCACTCCCAGAAACCGAGCTATGCAGCCTGGAGT
>JASLKK010000071.1 GCA_030747595.1 Acidimicrobiales bacterium
TCTCCCGCTGCCTCTCGGTCGGCGTCGGAGCCGGCGTCGGAGCCGGCGTCGGAGCCGGCGTCGGCATCGGCGTCGGCTGCGGCGTCGGCGCGGGCGTCGGAGCAGGCGTCGGAGCAGGCGTCGGAGCCGGCGTCGGAGCCGGCGTCGGCATCGGCGTCGGCTGCGGCCTGTGCGTAGATCAATCGGTGAGTCGATGATTCGCGGCGGTGTGATTTTATGCACTGGCACTTGCGTCGGCGCGGGCGTCGGAGCCGGCGTCGGAGCGGGCGTCGGAGCCGGCGTCGGCATCGGCGTCGGAGCCGGCGTCGGAGCCGGCGTCGGAGCCGGCGTCGGAGCCGGCGTCGGAGCCGGCGTCGGAGCGGGCGTCGGAGCCGGCGTCGGAGCCGGCGTCGGAGCCGGCGTCGGAGCCGGCGTCGGCATCGGCGTCGGAGCCGGCGTCGGAGCCGGCGTCGGAGCCGGCGTCGGCATCGGCGTCGGCTGCGGCCTGTGCGTAGATCAATCGGTGAGTCGAAGATTCGCGACGGTGTGATTTTATGCACTGGCACTTGCGTCGGAGCCGGCGTCGGAGCCGG
>JASLKK010000072.1 GCA_030747595.1 Acidimicrobiales bacterium
TTAATTGGATTATTTACATCCAATAATCCTGTAAGTTGCTGGCTTACTAACACGCAATCATCTATGTTTATACCTTCATAATTATCTATATAAATTCTTAAGAATGAGGCGCTGCCATTATTAGATAATTCTATACCAAGTAATTCAAAACCCATTGCAGTAATTTCCGGGTCTAATAAATCGTGTAATTTTTGATTCTGTATATACATCTTTCAAAAACAAAAAATGGGCTCAAGGCCCACTTTATAAACAGCATTAGATAAAACGCCGACAAGTATAACTAGTTAATATTCGCTATGCCAACATTTAGATTAAAAAAATTACTTAATATATTCCGATTGAAGCCTAATTATCGCTTTGTAAATTAATTGTTATAAAAATGGTAGCGGGGGCAGGATTTGAACCTGCGACCTTCGGGTTATGAGCCCGACGAGCTGCCAGACTGCTCCACCCCGCATTAGAGCTGGCGAATACTACAATGACGTATAATTACTTTCAAGATGCATCATACTTAATCGAGTATAAAAAATATCCAAAAAATGAACTTATAAATTTATCTTTAATTAT
>JASLKK010000073.1 GCA_030747595.1 Acidimicrobiales bacterium
GTCGGTCTGGCTAACCACCGAGGAAGCTGAGACACCTCCGGTAGCCAAGGCCAAACTGCTCGAAGCCGGTTCGGGGGACACCCTCCGCTCGCGTTCCTATACGGGCAAGCCGGCCCGGCTCCTGCGCAGCGCTTGGACCGACGAGTGGAATCGGGACGACACCCCCGACCCCCTGGGCATGCCGTTGCAGCCGATGCTGATCGACGGTGCAATGGCCCGTATCAACCGGGCCGCCCACCATGCGGGCTCAGGTGCCGAGAAGTTGGTGACCTATCCGGTCGGCCAGATAGTTGGTTCGATGAACAAGTCCCGGCCCGCCGGTCGGGTGGTGATGGACATGGTCGAGGAGTTCATCGAATCCGCCGAGTCGCTAGCCGGACAACTGGAAATCTGAACCGGCAAGGAACTTTCTGGGCTGCCGCCCGCCCCGGGGCACGCAGCTCAGATGGCTAGAGCTCTTCCCTTGCAAGGAGGGTGTCGAGGGTTCAAGTCCCTCCGCTCCCAGAGGAAAGCCCCAGGGCGCCTCCTATATCGGAGTCGTCGTCCATGTCGTGGATGAGCCC
>JASLKK010000074.1 GCA_030747595.1 Acidimicrobiales bacterium
GTCTAGAGAAAATGAAGGAGCGTTTGTCGTGACTGACCTGAGCTTCGATGCCGCAGAGATAACTGCAGCTATCCAAAAGAACCTGGAAGGTTTTGACCCATCGGTAGAGTCTGGAACCGTAGGTCGCATCTTGGAAGTGGGAGACGGCATTGCCAGAGTATCTGGTCTACCGAATGCCTCCGTTAACGAGATCTTGGAGTTTGAGAGCGGCGACGTTGGGCTTGCTCTAAACCTCGACGAGGATTCAATCGGTGCGGTAGTTCTTGGCAACGTCGAGAACATTGAAGAAGGCCAAAACGTTAAATCCACAGGCAGAATCCTCTCGGTGCCGGTTGGTGATGGAGTGCTGGGAAGGGTGGTTAACGCCCTCGGCGAGCCGATTGATGGTAAAGGTCCACTAGTGGGATCCGAGCCGCGCCGCATGGAAATCCAGGCACCGGGCATCATGGGCCGACAACCAGTGCATGAACCATTGCAGACTGGCATCAAGGCGATCGACGCCATGACTCCTGTGGGTCGTGGTCAGCGAGAACTCATCATTGGCGACCGAAAGACAGGGA
>JASLKK010000075.1 GCA_030747595.1 Acidimicrobiales bacterium
CCGCATCGATGACGGCCTCGAACCATCGTGCGTCGTGGTGTGCCCCACCCAGGCCATCCGGGTGGGTGACCTCGACGATCCGGACAGCGAGATAAGCCGGCTGCATGCCGACGGCGGCCTGGTTCGGTCGCCGGAGCAGAACACCCGACCCAAGGTGGTCTACAAGGGGGCCTCCTCCTCCTCGTTGGATCCGTTGGCCTCGGCCATCGCCGATGACGGCCTGATCTGGGCCGACACCACCTCCGGCCACTCCACGCCTACGCCGGTAGCTCTGAGCGCCGCGCCCACGAGGGGCGATGGTGAGGCCATGGCCCGGACTACCTACACCACCCAGCATCCACCGGTTTGGGGATCGATGGTGTCGGGCTACCTGGTCACCAAGGCCATCGCGGCCGGGGTGATGCTCATGGCCTCGCTGTTTGTGTTGATGGGTCACGGCGACGAGCAATCGGTGGTCGGGATTGTCCCCCCGGTGGTGGCTGGCGTGTTCCTGGTAGCCACCGGCGTGCTGCTGGTGGGCGACCTCAAGCAGCCGAAGCGGTTCTGGTTCCTACTGA
>JASLKK010000076.1 GCA_030747595.1 Acidimicrobiales bacterium
ATAGCTACTGCCTTTCATAAATGTTTACTTATATAAAACTAGTTTGGTGGAGCTGGCGGGAATCGAACCCGCGTCCGTCGAGAGGTCAACGCACACGTTACGACCATTCCCGAGAATATGACTTACGGTAGTCATTCCGCCGGGTCAGACAAGCCCTAAGGCTTTACCGTCAAGACTTTCCTTGAAGTCAGCGGTCTTTCTCGCCGTCAGCGGTCTCTCCCTGCGGTCCATCACTACTTCTGTTGCCGGGCTGTAGTGATCAGGCCCCGGGAATCATTACTGGTCCCAGTGACTCTTTACTACCTAATAAAATTAGGCGGCAAGAGCGAGATCATCCGTATTGGCGTCTCTATTGATGCCCTGTTTTTAGAGTCTGAGCAACTCTGGTCGCATGAAACGTTCACAGCAATCGGCGTCGAAACCGATCAGCCCCGTAAACGAATATTCATTAATTCGTTAGATTGTCAAATAACTAGGGTTCTCATGCTATCGCAACTCTGTGACAAGTTTGAAGATTGGGTTTTAGTCGGCCCTTTCCTTGCATAGAGCAA
>JASLKK010000077.1 GCA_030747595.1 Acidimicrobiales bacterium
AGTTAATATAATAAAACTGCTGTAGCTGAAAGGCTTGGCAGCGACTTACTCTCCCACACCTTAAGATGCAGTACCATCAGCGCTGAGGGTTTTAACGGCCGAGTTCGGAATGGAATCGGGTGTTGACCCCTCGCCATAACCACCAAGCCATTCAGCTACAGCAGCATATTAAATGAAAAGATCTCAAGTTCTTGCTCCATATTAGCAGCACTAGACGCTGCCTTCGCATACGGCCGATCAAGCCGATCGAACTATTAGTACCAGTTAGCTTCACACATTACTGCGCTTCCACACCTGGCCTATCAACGTGGTAGTCTTCCACGGTTCTCAGCGAATCCTGGTTTCGAGGGGGGCTTCCCGCTTAGATGCTTTCAGCGGTTATCCCTTCCGCACATGGCTACCCGGCGGTGCAGCTGGCGCTACAACCGGTACACTAGTGGTGCGTCCATCCCGGTCCTCTCGTACTAGGGACAGCTCCTCTCAAGATTCGTACACCCACGGCAGATAGGGACCGAACTGTCTCACGACGTTCTAAACCCAGCTC
>JASLKK010000078.1 GCA_030747595.1 Acidimicrobiales bacterium
GTCGGACCCGTTCGGCTCCTGATTGCTCTGCTCGGACACTGTTCGTCCTCCGTTTTCCTACTCGTCCCGGTACCTATACCAAGGTGCCAGTCTCAGAATTCTGGTCTCAGGCGTACTGCATCTCGCAGCCGTACTCGTCCAGCCACCAACGGGCGGTGCGGGTGGCGTCGGGCTCAGTACGCAGATCCGGCGACTGTCCCAAGTCGGCTGGGGTTGGGCCGATCCGGTCGGCCACGGCCCGAAGGCCGACCTCGTCCAAGCCGTAGCAGTCGACCGCGTTCAGGCCTAATAAGCGACGGGTGTCCTCGACGGTCGCATCCTGGAAGTCGTTTCTCAGGCGGGCCCGGGTGTTGGGCCACGACCCCTCGGGGTGCGGGTAGTCGGTTCCCCACATGAGAGCATCGATGCCGTTGACGTGGCGACGACGAACCTCCTCGCGGGACATGGTCGAGGCGCCGATGAACACGTTGTCGCCGAAGTACTCCGAAGGCAGGCGGGAGATCAAGCCCTTCATCCGGGAACCCATCTTCTT
>JASLKK010000079.1 GCA_030747595.1 Acidimicrobiales bacterium
TGTCGCCCACGACGCAGGCGTCGTAGTGCGCCTTCTTGCGCGGGTACTTGAGCGAGCTGCGCGGGCGACAGCGGTGAGCGGCGGCGCGCCGACGGCGTAGGGAGCTCCCCGCGACGCGCGCAAGTTGAATACCAAAGGACGCAGCGGCCGACCCGTCGTCGTTCTTCTCCTTCGACAGGCCCTTCGTGCCGTCCTTCTCGCAGTACTTCTTGGCGTTGTCCCAGGCGCCGCCGGCGTTGCTCATCATTATGGCGACCATGGCGCCGCTCACGATGGCGCCGCCCAAGACGCCGACCAAAGTCGCGGGCCCGACGAGGAAGCCAACAAACAACGGCGCGAGGACGGCGTAGGTGCCCGGCGCAATCATCTCTCTTACGGAAGAACGCGTCGAGATCTCGACGCACTTGTTGCTGTCGGGGGTCACGTCCATGTGGGGAGGAATGGGCTCGCCGTTCGACGCCATGACGATGCAGTCCTTGAGCGTGGTCTTGCCGTCCTGCGCCACCAAATCGGGGCGGTTGTGGAA
>JASLKK010000080.1 GCA_030747595.1 Acidimicrobiales bacterium
TTTTAAAATTGAATCATCCCTTTAATGCGATGATCTAACTAATCTCAATTATAACACTAAAAACAATTAATAATAAATTTAATACTTAGACACTGTGTTATTTTCCCAAAAGGCCACCCTTTCAGTATCTTCACCGCTGTAACGTTTCACTATTGAGTTCGAGAAGGGTCAATGTGGTTCCATTACGCTATAAAACATCTAAGCTAATAAAACTAAAAAATTTATACTAAACTAAGTCAAGCATTCGGTCTATTAGGATACCTCAGCTAAATACATTACTGTACATACACTTGGTACCTATCAAACGGCTAGTCTTGCCGTGACCTTAACCATTTTTTATGGTAAGAGTACTCATCTTGAGGCTGGCTTCCCACTTAGATGCTTTCAGCGGTTATCCTAACCGTACATGGCTACCCAGCGTCTACCGTTGGCACGATAACTGGCACACCAGAGGTACGTCTCTTCCGGTCCTCTCGTACTAAGAAGAGATCCTCGCAATACTCTAACGCCTACACC
>JASLKK010000081.1 GCA_030747595.1 Acidimicrobiales bacterium
GCGACCCAGCCGTCGATGGGAATCGCAACTACGACTCCGACCGGCGCCTGCGCGAGCAGGAGGCCGACGGGGTGGTGGCCGCGGTGCTGTTCCCCAATACCCAGCCGCCCTTTGCTCCGGCAGCGGCCAGCCAGTTCGAGGCCCCCGCCTACAGCGACAATTATGACCACCGGTGGGCCGGCCTGAGGGCCCACAACCGGTGGCTACTGGACTTCGTGTCCGAGGCACCGAAACGGAGGGCCGGCATAGCCCAGATCTTCCCGGGTGACGTCGAGGGTTCGGTAGCCGAGATCGAGTGGGCGGCAGAGAACGACCTGCGAGGTGGGATCCTGGTTCCCGGCACGCCGCCCGACTCGCCGTTTGAGCCGCTCTACTCGAAGGCCTACCGACCCATCTGGGCGGCTGCCGAAGCGTGTGGCATGCCCTTGAACCATCACTCGGGTGGGGCCACTCCCGACTTTGGGAACCACTTCCCGGCCTCGTTGGCCGTGTTCATGCTGGAGGTGACCTGGTGG
>JASLKK010000082.1 GCA_030747595.1 Acidimicrobiales bacterium
CATCGAAGAGATCGAGGAGTTACTAGGCGGCCATGACGAGCATGACGAGGAATCTGGTGACGAGCATGACGAGGAATCCGGCGACTCCCTTTCCGAGGGCATAGAGCACGTGATAGAGGAAGTCGAATCAGGGGAGATCAATGCTACCACCGGAATCGAGGAGATCGAGGAAATCATCACTTCCCATGCTCATGAAGGGGAACATGGCGATGAAGGAGAGCGCGCGCTCGAGAGTCTTATTATCGGAGGGGCCGTGCTTGCCGGATTCGTTTTGATGCTCGTAATGGAGGGCTCTGGTGTAGGTCACGCTGTTCACGAGGAGCATCACGAGCACGAGGGGGAGCACGGACACGAGCATGTTCATCACAGGGCGGCGCCTTGGGTTATCGTCCTCGGCCTTTCTCTGCACTCTGCCGCCGATGGACTTGCGATAGGATCTGCAGCAGCAGGAAGCTCCGAGGCAGTGACTATGCTGGTCGCACTGGCGGTCCTCATCCACAAGGTCCCGGCG
>JASLKK010000083.1 GCA_030747595.1 Acidimicrobiales bacterium
GTCGGTCTTCGACCCGTCGGGGGGCCTTATGGACACGGGCCTGTTCACCTCCCACCGGAACCGTCCGACGGAACTGGAACGGGTGCGGGGAGGCACCGGTCGGACATCGATGACCTTTACCCAGATGAAGGATCTCCTGGAGAAGGGGGGTCGGGAGGTCAAGGTGGCCGACCTTGACGAGATGGGTCGGTGGGTCGTGGATTGCGCGTCACAACGCCAGTACGTGATCGCCCGGGACCTCGATACCACCATCGACCTGCTCCACCGGCGGGCCGACGCCATCGACCGTCGGGATCTCCCACCCCACCACCAGATGGGACTTTGATCCCCCGACACCTGGACTGGGAGGACCCCTCTCAACTCAGTTGGCGTTGGAGCCCACCAGGGGGTTGACCAGGCCCTCGTCGTTTGCCGGACGGCTGCGGGACAGGAACGCCCCGGCGTCAGCCAGCACGAACTGTCCAGTGATGCACCGGGCTAGGTCGCTGGTGAGGAATACGGCCAGTC
>JASLKK010000084.1 GCA_030747595.1 Acidimicrobiales bacterium
TCAATCTTGACTCGAGGCTGGCCGTTGTCGCCGCGAACCACCTGGTAGGTGGAGTGCTTGACTGCCGAGCCGCTCTCATCAAACTTCTGACCCATGTAGCGTTTGATGGATGAAACCGTCTTCTCCGGGTTGGTGATGGCCTGTCGCTTGGCCACAGAGCCGACGAGTCGCTCGCCGTCCTTTCCGAACCCGACCACCGATGGGGTGGTGCGATTTCCTTCTTCATTCACGATGACTGCGGGCTTCTCGCCCTCCATTACGGCAACAACCGAGTTGGTTGTCCCAAGGTCGATCCCGATGATCTTACCCATTTTTCCTCCGACACCCTATAGGGCGTACGCTACGATTGTGTAGATTGAACCTGTTCATTTGGAAAATCCGCCCCCGGCAGACTCCCTGACACCCGCCAAACTAATCGCCTTTGGAATCCCGGCAAGCGATTCGATCCCATTAAAAGAAGAGTTGAAACGGGTCCCGGCACGACACAGATGTCGCGATCCGAGC
>JASLKK010000085.1 GCA_030747595.1 Acidimicrobiales bacterium
GACTCAGGTCGTCGTCGATCTTCACGGTGAAGATCGCCTGCTGGTTACCCTCAACGATTGAATCGTCACGACCTGTGATCGTGAAATTCTGAGGAGTAGCCCAGTTCGAAGATGTGAACGTCAAAGGAGCACCTACCTGAGCTTCACCGGGGTCGCTGGAGAATGCGTAAATGACCACATTGCCTGCCGGTTGTGTGTCAAGCACGACACTGAATGTGGCAGTCGTACCAGATTCCGCCACTGACACCGAGGTTGTCGACAACGTGAACCCGGGGGTCCCGGGGGTGGCTGCAACCGCAGGCGCCAGGTTCCCTGAGGAATCCAGCTTCGACACAAACGCGTTGCTGTAGTCATCCCCAAGGTTGGTGGTACCGGGACCCGGATCGAAGTCGACTGTCCCAAAGCTCATCCCGGTGGTGTACACGTTGCCCGACGAGTCGACCGCTACCGACTCGACCTGCTCACCTTTCCAGTTGCCGAAGCTCTTGGCCCACACCATGTC